>NZ_JAOCFV010000089.1:0-11090 GCF_029842145.1 Stenotrophomonas sp. GD03794 | reverse complement strand
TGACCTGCGCGTACAGGGTGGAGCTCATGCCGAACAGCTTGATGAAGCCCTCAGCCTCCTCCACGCCCCAGTCGGCCGACTGCGCGTAGGTGGCGCCCTTGGTGTTGAGCAGGTGCGGCGACTTCACCGCCACTGCATCGACGCGGCCGCCGCGGGTTTCCAGCACCACTTCGCCATTGACCTTGGCCTGCGAGGACTTCAGGAAGGCCTCGATGTCGGTCTTCAGCGGGTCGTGGTAGAAGCCTTCGTACACCAGCTCCACCCACTTGCGCGCCACGTCCGGCTTGAAGCGGTTCTGCTGCTTGGTCAGCACGGCGTCTTCCAGCGCGCGATGCGCGGCCAGCAGCGACACCAGGCCCGGGGCCTCGAACACGATGCGACCCTTCAGACCAATCACGGTGTCACCGGTGTAGACGCCGCGGCCAACACCGTAGGGGGCGAACAGCTTGTTGAGCTGGGCCAGGATCTGGTCGCCCGGCAGCGCCTTGCCGTTCAGTTCGACGGCTTCGCCCTCAACGAACTTCAGGGTCACGGTCAGCGCCTGTTCCGGCCACTCGCTGCGCGGTGCGCACCAGCCGCGGGCGCCCTCGCCCGGGGCTTCCCAGCGGTCGATCTCGCCGCCGGACATGGTCAGGCCCAGCAGGTTCTCGTTGATGGTGTAGGCCTGCTGCTTGGCACGCACGCCGAAGCCGCGCTCTTCCAGGTACTTCTGCTCGTAGGCGCGGGTCTGGGTGTGTTCCTTCTGGATCTCGCGGATCGGCGCGATGATCTGGTAGTCGCCCAGCGCCTTCACGGCCAGGTCGAAGCGGACCTGGTCGTTGCCCATGCCGGTGCAGCCGTGGGCGATGATGTTGGTGCCCAGTTCGGCGGCACGCTTCAGCGCGGCATCGACGATCAGGTAGCGGTCGGAGACCAGCAGCGGGTACTGGCCCTGGTAGCCCTCACCGGCCCACACGAACGGCTTGACGAAGCCTTCCCAGATGGCTGGGCCACCGTTGACGGTGACATGGCTGGCCACGCCCAGCTCGGCGGCGCGCTTTTCGATGAAATCACGCTCTTCATCATCCACGCCGCCGGTGTCGGCGAACACGGTGTGCACGTTGTAGCCGCGCTCCTGCAGGTACGGCACGCAGAAGCTGGTATCCAGGCCGCCGGAGAAGGCGAGAACGACGTCTTTGTTGCTCATGGGGATCAGGTCCACTTGGGGGATGGGAATTCGGTAGAGCCGACCGCTGGTCGGCTGAAATGTTGGATGCGCCGCTGCGGGAGCAGCCGACCAACGGTCGGCTCTACCCCTTGTTTGATTCAGCGCCCGGCAACCGCCGCCATGATCGCCTTCTGCACATGCAGGCGGTTTTCGGCTTCGTTGATGGCGATGCACTGCGGCGAATCCATCACCGCGTCGGTGGCCTTCACGTTGCGGCGCAGCGGCAGGCAGTGGCTGAACACACCGTTGTTGGTCAGCGCCATCTTCCGCTCGTCCACGATGAAGTGCTTGAACTGGTCGCGGATCGGCTTTTCCGGTTCCCAGTTGCCGAAGAACGGCAGCGCGCCCCAGCTCTTGGCGTAGACCACGTCGGCACCGGCGTAGGCGCTGTCGATGTCATGGCTGATCTTCAGCGAGCCGCCGCTCTCGGCCACGTTCTGCTCGGCCCAGCCCATGTAGCGGTCGTCGAGGATGTAGTCGGCGGTCGGACACAGCAGGGTCACGTCCATGCCCATGCGGGTGGCGATGGTCAGCGCCGAGTTGGCGACTGCGGTGTTCAGCGGCTTGGGGTGGTAGGTCCAGGTCAGCACGTACTTCTTGCCACGCAGGTCCTGGGTGCCGAAGTGCTCCTGCAGGGCCATGATGTGGGCCAGCTCCTGGCACGGATGGGTGATGGTCTCCATGTTGATGACCGGCACCGGCGAGTACTTGGCGAAGCTGTTGAGGACGATGTCCTGGCGGTCGTAGGCCCAGTCGATGAACTTGGGGAACGCGCGCACGGCGATGATGTCGCAGTAACGGCCCAGCACCTTGGCCACTTCAGCGATGTGCTCTTCGGTATCGCCGTCCATCACCGTGCCGAGGTTGAACTCGATCGGCCACGCATCCTTGCCCGGCTGCAGCACCACCGCGTGGGCACCCAGCTGGAACGCACCCAGTTCAAAGCTGGTGCGGGTGCGCATGGACGGATTGAAGAACACCAGCGCGATCGACTTGCCCTTGAGCTGGTCGCCGAGCTTGTTGCGCTTGAACAGCGCGGCCTGGGTCAGCAGCGCGTCGAGATCGCTGCGGCTCCAGTCCTGGGTGTTCAGGAAGTGCTTGGGGGACATCATCTTTCCTTGCGTGGCGGCGCCGGGTTCGACGCGGTGGAAGGGAAAACAGGAACCAAAGGTGGAACGAAAAGGTTGCAGTTGCAGCTTTCAGAACGCGAAAACGAAAAAACCCAGCCGGCGGGCTGGGTTTTTTTCGGACGAACAGCAAAAAGCTCCGGTTACCCAGCGAGGATGTGGGGTTCCGGTCGACGCGCACGCGAGGTCATGCCCGACGCCTGTCGGGCTGCGCTGCTGTCGTGCTGGAAGTCGGTGAGCTTCATGGTCATCCATCCTTGCATGCGGCCGGGGCCGGCGCAAGGGGCCGGGGTCGCAGAATCAGGGATTGCTGGCTGTACCCTGCTCGGGGCCGACCCAGGGGGTGATCGACACCCGGATCTTCAGCCGGTTGCCAGGGTCTTCCGGCAGCCGCGAGCGGTACTTGGTACCCTTGTAGACGTAGTCCACGTCGTAGGCGATGGGCCGGCGGAACTCACGCCCCACCGGCACGATGCGGCAGTCGCGGGTCAGCATCGGGCCGTTGTTGGCCGGCGCTGGCGCCGGCGTCTCGACGGCAGTCTCCTCGGAGACCTCTTCATCGCTGCGCTTGAACATCGAGCGCACCGAGTCCCAGAAGCGGCTGATCCGTCCCTTGTCCTCGACCGGCTCTTCACCGGTGACATTGACCGGGGCCAGGGTCCGGGTCGAGATCGGCTCGCAGTGCTCTTCGGTCCGCGTCGCGCGCAGGGTCTGGAACACCGGCTCGACGTTCAGCACCTGCGCATAGTCGAACTTCACGTTCTCGACGATCACCACCCGGTTGCGCGGCTCGGCCTCCTGCGCCTGGGCCACGGCAGCCGTCGCCGACAGGCAGGCCAGGGTCAGCAACGCGGTGGATTTCATTGGCGACGGGAGCAAGGACACGGCAATAGTGTAGGCAGTGGCGAGCGCAAGGGGCTGAACATTACCCGTCCGCGCCGCTCCTGCCCACCCCACCCCGGGTGGAGCTGGCGTCCACCGGTGGCAATGGGTGCCCCCAAAGGGGGCCGACACGTTCTAAAATCACAGGCTTGTCCCCCAGCCACAGCCCCATGACCCTGCGCCTGCACAACAACCTGACTCGCCAGCTCGAACCGTTCACCCCGCTCGACCCGGCCTGTCCGACCCTGTATGTGTGCGGCCCGACGGTCTACAACTACGTGCACATCGGCAACGCCCGTGGCCCAGTGGTGTTCGGGGTGCTGGCCGACCTGCTGCGGCGCCGTTTCGGCGCGCTGCGCTACGCCCGCAACATCACCGACGTGGACGACAAGATCAATAACGCCGCGCGTGAGCAGGGCGTGCCCATCAGCACCATCACCGACAGGTTCGCCGCCGCCTACCGTGAAGACATGGCCGCGCTGGGCGTGGTGCCGCCGGACATCGAGCCGGAAGTGACCGCGCACATCCCGCAGATCATCACCATGATCGAGCAGCTGATCGCCAATGGTCATGCCTACGCCGCCGAAGGCCACGTGCTGTTCGCGGTGGCCAGCTTCGAAGGCTACGGCAAGCTCTCGCGCCGCGACCCGGAAGAGATGCTGGCCGGCGCCCGCGTCGACGTGGCCCCGTACAAGCGCGACCCGGGCGATTTCGTGCTGTGGAAGCCGTCCAGCGACGACCTCCCTGGCTGGGCGTCTCCCTGGGGCCGTGGCCGCCCGGGCTGGCACATCGAGTGCTCGGCGATGGCCGCCGCCCACCTGGGCGAGACCATCGACATCCATGCCGGCGGCGTCGACCTGCAGTTCCCGCACCACGAGAACGAGCTTGCGCAGAGCGAGTGCGCCCACGGCGGCAAGATCTTCGCCCGCTTCTGGCTGCACAACGGCATGCTCAACTTCGGCGGCGCCAAGATGAGCAAGTCGCTGGGCAACATCGAACGCGTGCACGACCTGGTCCGCCAGCACCCGCCGGAAGCGCTGCGCCTGGCCCTGCTGTCGGCCCACTACCGGCAGCCGCTGGACTGGTCCGATGGCCTCATCGAGCAGTCGGTGCGCACCCTGGACCGCCTGTACGGCACGCTGCGCGAGCTGGCGTCGGTCGAGGCCGTCGTGGCGATCCCGGCCACAGTCGAGGCGACCCTGGATGACGACCTGAACACCCCGCAGGCACTGGCCGAAGTGGCCCGCATCGCCGCAGATGCACGCCGGGCCACCGACCCGGCCGAACAGGCGCGCCTGAAGGGCGAGCTGCTCGGTGCCGGCCTGGCCCTGGGCCTGCTGCAGGCCGATCCGGCGCAGTGGTTCGGCACCGCGGCCAGCGATGACGGCGAAGATGCCCGCATCCAGGGCCTGATCGACGAGCGTGCCGCCGCCAAGCAGGCGCGCGATTTCGCCCGTTCCGACGCCATCCGCGACCAGCTGGCGGCCGAGGGCATCGTGCTGGAAGACACCCCGCAGGGCGTGCGCTGGTCGCGCAAGCGCGGCTGACCACCCTGCCCCGTGGCCGGTCCGCCGGCCACGCTCCACTGTAGAGACTGTTGTGACTGACTCCCCGTTCCCGCTTGAACCCACCGCCGCCGAGGCCCAGACCGCCATCGCCGAGGAATTCGGCTTCTTCGGCGACTGGTCCGAGCGCTACCAGTACCTGATCGACCTCGGCCGCAAGCTGCCCGCCTTCCCGGACGAATGGAAGACCGAGGAGCACCGCCTGCTCGGCTGCCAGTCGATGGTCTGGATCGTGCCGGAAGGCAATGCGCAGTCGCTGCGCTTCCACGCCATCAGTGATTCGGCCATCGTTTCCGGCCTGATCTTCCTGGCCCTGCGCGTGTACTCCGGGCGCTCGGCGCAGGAGATCCTGGATACCCAGCCCAGCTACATCCAGGACATCGGCCTGGCCCGCCACCTCTCGCCCACCCGCAGCAACGGCGTGGCGGCGATGCTGGCCTTCATCCGCGAGACCGCGCAGGCCCAGCTGCAGCGCGACCCGTCGTGAGCGAACCCGCCACGGCCGAAGACACTGCGCTGGGGCTGCTGTCCCGGCCCGGTTTTGCCAAGCTGCTGGCCTACCGCATCTTCGCGATGCTGTCCTACCAGGTGGTCGCGGTCACCGTCGGCTGGCACATCTACGAAGTCACCCGCAATCCGTTCTCGCTGGGCCTGGTTGGCCTGGCCGAGGTACTGCCGTTCTTCTGCGTGGCGCCGTTCGCTGGTTATCTGGTCGACCACCTGCCGCGCCGCCGGCTCGGCATGGTCGCCTGCTCCGGGTTGATCGCCACCGCGCTGGTGTTGACCGGCGTGGCCAAGGGCTGGCTGCCGTTCGAAGGCGTGTGGCCGATCTATGCGGCCATTGCGCTGACCGGCATGGTCCGCGCCTTCCTGTCGCCAATCTACAACGCACTGTTCGCCCGCGTGCTGGCCCGTGACCAGTTCGCACGTGGCGCTGGCCTCGGCGCCGTGGTGTTCCAGGCCGGCATGGTGGCCGGTCCGGCATTGGGCGGCGTGCTGGTCGGCTTCGGCGGCAAGGGCCTGTCCTACGCGGTGGCCACGGGCTTCGCGCTGGTGGCGATGGCCTGCCTGGCCACGCTGAAGGTGGAAGAACCGGTGCATACCGGCCCGGCCGCCCCGATCTTCAAGAGCATCGCTGAAGGCGCGCGCTTCGTGGTCGGCAACCGGATCATGGTCGGGGCGATGGCGCTGGACATGTTCTCGGTGCTGCTGGGCGGCGTGGTGGCGATGCTGCCGGCGTTCCTGCACGAGATCCTGCACCACGGCCCGGAAGGCCTGGGCATCCTGCGCGCAATGCCGGCGCTGGGCTCGGTCTGCGTTGGCCTGTGGCTGGCGCGCCACCCGCTGCACCGCAATGCCGGCCGCGTGCTGCTGTTCGCGGTGGCCGGCTTCGGCCTGTGCGTGATCGGCTTCGGGCTGTCGCAGCACTTCTGGCTGTCCGCGCTGATCCTGCTGTTCTACGGGGCCTTCGACGGCGTCTCGGTGGTGATCCGCTCGACCATCCTGCAGCTGGCCACGCCGGAAGAAATGCGCGGCCGGGTGTCGTCGATCAACGGCATCTTCATCAGTTCGTCCAACGAACTGGGCGCGTTCTATGCCGGCACGATGGCGAAGCTGCTCGGCCTGGTGCCGGCGGTGGTGCTGGGCGGGTTCGCGGTGCTGAGCGTGGCCGGGATCACGGCGTGGAAGAACCCGACATTGCGGAAGCTGAATCTTCGCGACCTGCAGTGAGCCTGTAGAGCCGAGCCCATGCTCGGCTGCGTATTTCCGTGCGCCCACGCGCCGATAGCGCCAGGCCATGCCCGGCGGGCTCTTTCCGTGACCACGGTGGGGTGTCACTTTTCTTTTCACGCGAAAAGAAAAGTAACCAAAAGAAACGCGCCGCCATCCGCGAGCCGGCGCTGCGCGCCGGTACCCTGCGCTCCTCGGCGAATCAGGGGACGGCGCGGAGAGCCAGCCGACTAGCAGTCGGCTCTACAGGATAGAGCCGCCTCTTCGCCCCTGATTCCCCTGCGGTGCTCGGCTCGCTACAAGGCGGACCCAACAGCCGCGAGCGCACGCATGACCGCCCTTGGTAGAGCCAAGCCATGCTTTTGCTTTTGCTTTTGCTCTTCCTTGCTCTCCGCCTTCGGCCCGAGCCGGGCATGAGCTCGGCTTTACAGCAACCGCGCACGCAGGAAACCGTAGAGAGCCTGCGGGTGGGGCCGGGCAGGACCGTCCGCGGCATGGATGCCGCGGCCGAGCTTACAGGGATGTACTTGCAGCGTGTCCTGCCCGGCCCCACCCGCAGGCTCCCTCCTATACCTGGAAGGCGCCGTTCTACCCAGCCAACCACACCCAACAAAAAACCCGGCCGAGGCCGGGTTTTTCGCATGACCAGACAACGATCAGGAATCAGTCGCCCTGCTGCTTCTGCAGGTGCTCCCAACGCTCCTGGGCGTCGATGGTGCGCTCGGCGGTCAGGCGCGCTTCCAGGCGCTCCAGGCCGATTTCTTCGCCGGTGTCGACGCAGTAACCGTAGTCGCCGGCTTCCAGGCGCTTCAGGGTGCTGTCGATCTTGCCGATCAGCTTGCGGTAGCGGTCACGGGTACGCAGTTCCAGCGAGTTCTCGGTCTCGCGGGTCGCACGCTCGGCTTCGTCGCCGATGTCACGCACTTCCTCGCGCAGGTTCTCGATGGTCTGCTTGGACTCTTCCACCAGGTCCGCACGCCAGTTCTGCAGGCGCTGACGGAAATATTCCTGCTGCAGCGGGCTCATGTATTCCTCTTCCGAGGACGGCTTGTAGCCAGCCGGCAGGATCGGGCGGCCGGTGGCCTCGTCGGTCTTGTATTCGACCACCTTGTACTTGCTGCGCGGGGCCGGTGCCGCCGAGCGGGCGGCGACGGCCACGGCAACCTTGCCGACAGGGCGCGACACGGTCTTCGGGGCGGAATCGGATTTCACGGCGGTTTTGGCAGGCGATTTCGAAACGGGCACGGGATTCTTGGATTGCGGGGCCTTCGAAGCAGCAGGAGCGGCGGCCGGGGCCGGCTTGGGGGCCGGTTGGGCTGCTGCCACTGCCACGGTCTTGGCCGGGACAGGCTTGGCCGGAGCCGGCTTGGGGGCAGGCTTCGGTGCGGACTTCACTACGGGGGCCGGGGTCGGCTTTGCGGCCGGCGCGGCAACATTCTTGGTGACTTTCTTTACAGCGGCAGGCGTGGCCGCCGGTTTAGCCGCAGCAACCTTCTTCGCTGCAGGCTTGGCGACCGGCTTGACCGCAGCCTTCTTCACCACCGCCTTCGGCGCCGGCTTGGCTGCTGCCTTCTTCGCTACCGGCTTGGCGGCGGCCTTCTTCACCGGCGCGGCCTTGCTGGCAGCCTTCTTCACCACCGGCGCCTTCTTGCTGGCAACGGCAGGTTTGGCCTTGGCCGGCGCGGCGGCCTTCTTCGCCACCGGCTTGGTTGCCTTGACCGGCGTTTTCTTTGCGGTGGCCTTCCTGGCCGCCGGTTGCGAGGATGCTGCCTTGGTCGCCGGCTTGCTGGCCGGTTTCCTGGCAACGGGCTTTGCCGCCAACTTCTTCACAACAGGCTTGGCGGTTTTCTTGGCGGCCGTTGCGGCCTTCTTTGCAGTTTTTTTAGCAGCCACGAAACGCTCTTCCTTGGATTCCCCGGGGCCCGGGAAAGCGGGCCTTTATAGCCTACCCGACCCGCAGCAGCAACCTCGGCACCCTGCTCCATTCAGTCCTGGAGTCAAGGCGCCCAAGGGGCAGTCCGACGAACACGGACCGCCTTGCGCGGTACGGAACCTGGCCAGCACCCGAAGGTACTGGTACCGGTCGCAGGCCATCGGCGACATGCGACCAACGGCCCATCCTGCACAAATGCGGCCTTCATGCCAACTGGCATAAGATGACTGGGTGATCTCGCGCCTGCTCATTGCCCTGCTGCGCTTCTACAAGCGCTTCATCAGCCCCTTGCTGGGGCCACGCTGCCGTTTCGTGCCGAGCTGTTCTGAATACGCGATGGACGCCATCTCGCGGCACGGCCCGCTGCGCGGCAGCTGGCTGGCTGCGCGCCGGCTGGGCCGCTGCCATCCGTTCCATCCTGGCGGCTTCGACCCCGTGCCCGAGTCTCCCAACGCCCCCTCTTGCCGTTGCACAGGAAAACACTGACATGTCCTCCACCCTCATCACCAACGCCCGCATGGTCAACGAAGGCCGCACCTTCGACGGCGACCTGCGCATCGAGAACGGCCGCATCGCGCAGATCGGCAGTGGGCTGGCGCCGCGCGACGGCGAACAGGTGGTGGACGCAGCCGGGCGCTGGCTGCTGCCCGGCATGATCGACGACCAGGTGCACTTCCGCGAGCCGGGCCTGACCCACAAGGGCGACATCGCCAGCGAATCGGCGGCGGCCGTGGCCGGTGGCCTGACCAGCTTCATGGACATGCCCAACACCAACCCGCCGACGCTGGATTCGACCATCCTCGAAGCGAAGTACGAACTGGCGCGCGGTCGCGCCTGGGCCAACTATGGCTTCTACCACGGCGCCAGCAATGACAATCTGGACGCCATCCGTGCGCTGGACCCGAAGAAGGCGCCCGGCGTGAAGGTGTTCATGGGTGCTTCGACCGGCAACATGCTGGTCGACAACCCGGAAACGCTGGACGCGATCTTCCGCGAATGCCCGACGCCGATCATCACGCACTGCGAAGACACGCCGATGATCGATGCCAACCTGAAGGCCTTCCAGGAGAAATATGGCGACGCGCTGACCCCGGACATGCACCCGGACATCCGCTCGCGCGAGGCCTGCATCAAGTCGACCCGCCTGGCGATGTCGCTGGCGCGCAAGCACGGCACCCGCCTGCACGTGCTGCACATCTCCACCGCCGACGAACTGGCGCTGTTCGAGAAGGGCCCGCTGATCCGCGCCGACGGCAGCCGCAAGCAGATCACCGCCGAAACCTGCGTGCACTTCCTGCACTTCGCGCGCCCGGACTATGCGACCAAGGGCAACCTGATCAAGTGCAACCCGGCGATCAAGGAAGTGTCCGACCGCGAGGCGATCACCGCCGCGCTGGCCGACGACGTGCTGGACGTCCTGGCCACCGACCACGCGCCGCACACCTGGGAAGAGAAGCAGAAGCCGTACGCGCAGGCACCGTCGGGCCTGCCGCTGGTGCAGTACGCGCTGGTGGCCGCGCTGGAACGCGTGCACGAAGGCAAGCTGACCCGCGAGCAGGTGGTGCAGAAGTTCGCGCATGCGCCGGCACAGCTGTTCGACGTCGAGGAGCGCGGCTTCCTGCGCGAGGGCTACTTCGCCGACCTGGTGCTGGTCGAGGACGTGCCGTTCACGGTCAAGCGCGAGGACGTGCTGTCCAAGTGCGGCTGGTCGCCGTTCGAAGGCACGACCTTCCGTTCGCGCGTGGCCTCCACCTGGGTCAACGGCCAGCTGGTGTGGGACGGCAGCAAGCTCGTTGGCGAGCCGGCCGGCCAGCGCATGACCTACGACCGCTGATGCGCTCCGCACTTCTGATCGGGGCGCTGCTGGCCGCGCCCCTGTTCACCGCACCGTCGGCGCAGGCACAGGACGGCATCGGCAGCCTGATCGACAGCCGCGTGGTGTTCCCGGCCAGCGCGTCGCAGGGCGCACTGGTGATCGGCAAGGTACCCGCCGGCAGCCGCGTGCAGTACGCCGGCCGCCAACTGCGGGTGAGCGGCTATGGCAGCGTGGTGTTCGGCATCGGCCGCGACGAGAAGGGTCCGCTGCGCGTGCAGGTGCAACGCCCTGATGGTGGCAGCGAGACCGCGACCATTGCGGTGACCCCGCGCGACTGGCCCACCGAGCGGGTCAACGGCGTGCCGCCGAAGACGGTCAACCCGCCGCCGGCGATTGCCGAGCGGATCAAGCGCGAACAAGCACAGGTGACCGCCGCGCGTGCCCGCGATGACGACCGTACCGACTTCACCCAGACCTTCATCTGGCCGGTGCAGGGCCGCATCAGCGGCCGCTTCGGCAACGCACGCGTGTACAACGGACAGCCCGGTGCCGGTCATTCCGGCATGGACATCGCGGTACCGACCGGCACGCCGGTGAAGGCGCCGGCCGCCGGCATCGTCACCTTCGCCGGCCCCGACCTGTACCTGACCGGCGGCACCCTGCTGCTCGACCACGGTTTCGGGGTCAGCTCCAACTTCCTGCACCTGTCGCGCATCGACGTGAAGGTCGGCGACCGTGTGGAACAGGGCCAGGTGATCGCTGCGGTCGGCGCCACCGGCCGTGCCACCGGCCCGCACCTGCACTGGGGCATGAACTGGTTCGATACCCG
>NZ_JAOCFV010000088.1:0-11430 GCF_029842145.1 Stenotrophomonas sp. GD03794 | reverse complement strand
GCCGGCGGTGCAGATCGACACCAGCGCACGGCCACCGCCGCGCTCGGCCAGCTGCTTGGCGGCAGTGGCGATCACGCGTGCGCCGGTGGCGGCGAACGGGTGGCCAGTGGCCAGCGACGAGCCCAGCAGGTTGATCTTGTCCGGGTCGATGCGGCCCAGCGGTGCATCCAGGCCCAGGCGGTTGCGGCAGTAGTCCTCGCTCTCCCACGCACGCAGGGTGCACAGCACCTGTGCGGCGAAGGCTTCGTGGATCTCGTAGATGTCGAAGTCCTGCAGGGTCAGGCCGTTGCGCTTGAGCATCTCCGGCACCGCCACGGTCGGCGCCATCAGCAGGCCTTCGCCATGCACGAAGTCCACCGCAGAGACATGCGCATCGCGCAGGTAGGCCTGCGGCTCATGGCCGTGTGCACGCGCCCACTCTTCGCTGGCCAGCAGCACCGCGGCGGCACCGTCGGTCAGCGGGGTGGAGTTGGCGGCGGTGAGCGTGCCGCGGCCGGAGACCTTGTCGAACGCCGGCTTCAGCGTCGCCAGCTTTTCCAGCGAGGTATCCGGGCGCAGGATGTTGTCACGCTCGACGCCACGGAACGGTGCGATCAGGTCGTTGAAGAAGCCGCGCTCATAGGCCGCGGCCAGCTTCTTGTGCGACGACACCGCCCACTCGTCCTGCGAGTCACGCGAGATGTTCCATTCCTTGGCCATGTCCTCGCAGTGGTCGCCCATGCTCTTGCCGGTGCGCGGCTCGGCCACGCCCGGGAACTCGGGCTTGAGCTCGGAGAACTTGAAGCCAGCGGTCAGCGCGCGGATCTTGTCGCCAGTGCTCTTGGCACGGTTGGCGGCCAGCAGGCGCGCGCGCAGCTTCTTGCCGTAGACGATCGGCACGTCGGAGGTGGTATCCGAACCGCCACCGATACCCGATTCGATCTGGCCCAGCGCGATCTTGTTGGCGACAGTGATGATGCTGTCCAGCGAGGTGCCGCAGGCGCGCTGCAGGGTGATGCCCGGGGTCAACGGCGACAGGCCGGAAGACAGCGTGGCTTCGCGGCCCAGGTTCCAGTCGCTGGAGTGCTTGATCACCGCACCCATCGCCACTTCACCCAGCTGCTGGCCATGCAGGCCGAAACGTTCGACCAGCGCGCCCAGCGTACGGACCGACATGCCGAGGTTGCCGACATCCGAATACGCGGTGTTCTGGCGGCAGAACGGAATGCGGACGCCACCGAGGATGGCGACGGGACGAGCGTTGGGCATGGAGATACCTGGCATGGATGAGGGTGTCTGCAACATGGCCTGCACGACGGAGCAGGCATAATGGAGCCAAGTGTAGCTGCCGCCCTGTGATGGGCCAACCGTGGAACCATGAGCAAACCCGACCCCGCGATGAATGCCCTTGGCGTGCTGGCCTTGGAACTGGCCGGCGGCGAAATCCCCCGCCAGGCGGTGCTCAGCGCTGAACAGGCCGGTGAACTGGCCGAACGCGTCGGCCGTGACCTTTCCAAGCTGGTGCCGCAGGTGGCCGAGCTGGACCTGGTGTTCGCCGCCGCCCATTTCGACCCGGCCGAAGTACTGCGCCCGGGCTGGCCGATCCATCGCCGCCTGGAAGAACTGCAGATGCGTGCCCCGGGCCGTAACCAGGGCCCGCGCCTGCTGGCCTTCGGTACCGATGCCAACGGTGACGTGCCGCTGCCGTTCCAGGCCGATGCCAGCCTGGTGGGCGGTGGCCTGCGCGTGGTGCCGTTCCTGCTGACCGGCAGCGACGTGGCCACCACCAACGCAGTGGCCAATGCGCTGGAAGAAACACTGCTGGCCAACGGCATGGCGCATGCCGATACCGCATTGATGGCGCAGAACACCTTCGGTGCGCGCATCGAGCATGCGCGCTATTTCACCGTGAACGACCTGGCCGCGATGATGTCGATGCAGTACGACAACCAGGGCCTGGCCGCGCTGTGGCCGCTGATCGAGACCGCGATCATGGCCCCGGGCGAGGACGAATGGCTCAACGCCGCGCCCGAGCCGCTGCTGCGCTACACGCACGGCGAGGCACGCATGGCGCTGTTCGATCCGGCCGGCTGGTGCGCGCACTACAATCACGGCAAGAACGACTGTGACCGCCTGAAGGGCATCTACGAGCAGTTCCTGATGCGCCAGCGGCAGATGGCTGCGGTGCTGGAAGCGCACGGCGTGCCGGTGCTGTTCGTGCACTGCGAGGCCGGGCAGGACGCGCGCGAGTTGCTGGCGCGCTGATCCGGGTGGCCTGTTGGTAGTGCCGGCCGCTGGCCGGCAACCTCCGGATCTGCGATTGCCGGCCAGCGGCCGGCACTACCGATCAGGAAAAACGCCGGCTTGCGCCGGCGTTTTCCGTTTCCAGCAGGAGCGCTCTTACGGCGCCTTCTGGATCACTGCGCAGGCCAGGCGCGCGCCGGCGTTGCCGGTCGGCTGGGTCTTGTAGTCGTCCGCATCGGCGTGGACGATCAGGCCGCGGCCGATGATGTCGAAGTCATCGCCCTTGCCGATGTTGACGTTGCTCGACACCGGGCCGTCGATGGTGGCCACGCCCTTGTCGTCGGCCTTGATGTTGGGCATGTCGCCGCCGTGGTGCGGATCGGTGGCCACATTGCCATGATCCTGGTGACCCGGGTTGAAGTGGCCGCCGGCGCTCATGCCGTCCGGCGCGCTGCAGTCGCCCTTTTCGTGGATGTGGAAGCCGTGCTCGCTGCCCGGCTTCAGGCCACTGATCTGGCCGGTCACGTGGACCTTGCCGTCGACCACCTTGAAGGTAACGCTGCCCTTGGCCTCGTTGCCCTGGGTCGGTGCCAGCTCGGCGGTGGCCGACGCATCGGCCGCCGGGGCGGCAGCAGGTGCCGGGGTTGCGGCCGGTTCGGTGGTTGCACCCTCGGCCGGCGCGGCCGGCGGGGTTTCAGTCTGCGGAGCGGCCGGCTGCTGGCCGCAGGCCGCCAGGCCCAGCGCGGCGATGGCCGCAAACAGCGAAGTGTGGATCAGACGCATTGGAATCTCTCCCTGGATGAAGCCTGCGGTGATCAGCGGACAACCCGGATCACGCCACAGGCGATGCGGACACCGGCATTGCCGGCGGGCTGGCTGCGATAGTCGTCGGCGTTGGCATGCACGACCAGTGCACGTCCGGCGATATCGGTGGCGGCGCCTCCGCCAAGGGTAACGCCCTTGAGGTGGATATCGACGTTGGCGCGGCCCTGGGCATCGGCACGCAGATTGTCCATGTCGCCCAGGTGGTGCTTGCCGGTGCCGGCGCGACCATGCGCGGCGCCACCGGGGTTGAAGTGGTTGCCGGCGCTGCTGGCATCCACCGCGCTGCAGTCACCGCGCTCGTGGATGTGGAAACCGGCCTGCTGCATCGGCTGCAGGCCACCAATCAGCCCGGTGATGTGGATGCCACCGGGCTCCACCATCAGCGCGATGCGGCCACTGACGATGCTGGCCGAGGCCGGCGACAGGTTGGCTTCGCCCTGTTTCGCGGTGCTGACCACGGTCGGCGGCGGCGGGGTGGGCCCGGCCTTCTTCGGTGCGCTGCCACAGGCAGACAGCAGCACGGCGGCGGACAACGGCAGGATGGCAAAGGACAGACGCATCGAAGACTCCTTGCAGGTGACACTACGGACGGCATCGTCCATGAACGATCAACGGTTCGGCAAGCGGGCGCGAGGATCGCGTGCAGGGACCGTTCAATGGCCCCCGCGGCGGCGCCCGGCGCCCAGCTTGCGGGTAAGGGTATTGCGACCGAGACCCAGGCGGGCAGCGGCTTCGGCACGGCGGCCGTGGGTGATCTGCAGCGCGGCCTCCAGCAGGGCATGGTCGACCCGCTCGCGCACCTGCGCGTGCAGCCCTTCCACGCCTTCGGCCAGCTGACGGCGCGCCCATTCGGCCAGCAGCGCTTCCCACTGGCCCGGATCGGCTGCGCTGGCACTGTTGCGGCGGCCCCGCGCGCGGTTCAGCGCGGTATCGACATCGGCCACGCCGATGGTGTCGGCGGCGGCCAGCGCAGCCATCCGCCAGCACACGTTCTCCAGCTCGCGCACGTTGCCCGGCCAGTCGTGTTCGCGCAGCGCCTGCAGGGCCGCAGCGGTGAGGCGCTTCGGCGGCGTATCCAGCTTGCGCGCGGCGGCCGCCAGGAACGTGCTGGCCAATTGCGCGATGTCCTCGCGGCGCTCGCGCAGCGGCGGCAGCTGCAGGCGCACCACGTCCAGGCGGTGCAGCAGATCGGCGCGGAACTTGCCCTGCGCGACCAGGCCTTCCAGGTCCTGGTGGGTGGCGGCCACCACGCGCACATCGACGCGGATCAGTTCACGGCCACCGACGCGGAAGAACTCACCCTGCGCCAGCACACGCAGCAGGCGGGTCTGCAGTGGCAACGGCATGTCACCGATCTCATCCAGGAACAGCGTGCCGCCGTTGGCCTGCTCGAAGCGGCCGATATGGCGGCGTTGCGCACCGGTGAAGGCACCCGCTTCGTGGCCGAACAACTCGCTTTCCAGCAGTTCGGCCGGAATCGCGGCGGTATTGAGCGCGACGAACGGGCCCTGCGCGCGCGGCGATTCGCGATGCAGCGCATTGGCCACCAGTTCCTTGCCGGTGCCGGTCTCGCCGGTGATCAGCACCGCCAGCGGCGCCTGCGCCAGGCGGCCGATGGCACGGAACAGCGCGCGCATCGGCGGGGTATCGCCCACCAGTTGCGGCGGCTGGTCGCTATGCGCTTCGGCCGTAGGTGTGGGCGCCGCCAGTGCCGGTGCAACTGCCGGCAGCACACGCTGGGCCAGCGCCACGGCATCGTCCAGGTCGAACGGCTTGGACAGGAATTCATGCGCGCCGCCGCGGAACGCACCGGCCGTGCTGGCCACATCGGTGTAGGCCGACATCACCACCACCGGCAGCTGCGGCAATGCGCTCTTGAGCTTGTCCAGCAGCACCAGGCCATCGTCGCCGGGCATGCGCACATCGGTGAACAGCAGCGCCGGCGGCGGGCCATCGCTCAGGGCCTGCAGGGCGGGGGCGGCACTGTCGAAATCGACGACCTGGTAGCCGGCTTCGCGCAGCGCGGTGCACAGCACGAAGCGCACGGCACGATCGTCATCGACCACCCAGATGCGCTGTGCGACGGTGGAAGGTTCAGACATCGCGCGGGGCCTCCTCGGCCGGGGCGGCGCCGCTGATGATCGGCAGCAGCAGGGTGAACACGGTATGGCCCGGGCGCGAACGGTAGGTCAGCGTACCGCGATGCTCGCGCGCGACCTGCTGGGCCAGCGCCAGGCCCAGGCCAGTGCCTTCGGCGCGGCCACTGACCAAGGGCAGGAACAGGTGCTCGGCCAGCTCCTCGGGCACGCCACGGCCGTCGTCGGCGATCTCCAGGCGCAGCGCCAGCGTGTGCAGCTGCTCGGCGATGCGCACGCCATGCTCCACGCGGGTGCGCAGGGTGATGCTGCCGGCGCCGGCCTGGATCGCATTGCGCACCAGGTTCCACACCGCCTGGGTGAGGCGGTCGGCGTCGCCGTGGAATTCGGGAATGCTGGGGTCGTAGTCGCGCTGCAGGCGTACCGCCCAGCCGGCCTCGTTCTCGGCCAGGCGCAGCACGCGTTCCAGCGCGGCGTGGATGTTCAGTTCGGCATGCGGTGCAGCCGGGGCCGGCGACAGCAGCTGGTCGAGCAGGCCGTTGAGGCGCTCGATCTCGGAGCCGATCAGTTCGATCAGCTCACGTTCGCTGGCGTCGCGCTGGGCCGCGCGGCGGGCCAGCAGCTGGGCCGCGCCCTTCAGCCCGGCCAGCGGGTTGCGCAGCTCGTGGGCCAAGCCCTTCAGCGCCGCACTGAGCGCGCTGGGCAGGGCCTGGGTCGGGTCCAGCCCGGGGAATTCATCGACCGGATGTGCCTCCAGCAGCCAGCCGCCGTCGTCGCGGCGGCTCATCCAGCCCTCGGCGAAGCGCGGCGCCTCGCCGGGCACCGCCAGCGCCAGCCGGTTCAGGCGCAGGCTGTCGCGCTCATCGCGGGCCAGGAAGTGGGCCAGCGCCTCGCCCTGCACTTCCAGTGCAGCCAGCGGTCTACCCAGCAGGCGCCGGGCGCTGACGCCCAGCCAGCGGGCAAAGGCCGGATTGCAGCCGGCGATGCAGCCATCGGCCCCGGCCCAGGCCAGCGGCGTGCCGAGGGCATCGAGGGACGGTGGGGGCGCGGGGTCGGACATTGCACCAATGTAGTGCAAAACGCGGATCCGGGGTCGGATCCCTTTCCGTCAGGAAAGGGCTCCGACCCCGGCCGGGCAGCGTTACACCGGGTAGCCGGTGGCTTCCCGGGCCTTCTTCCAGGCGCTTTCGAATTCGCGCGCGCTGATCTGGTCGTCTTCGTCGAAATCCAGGAACGACACCGGCTGGTCGGCCAGCAGGAAGCGGTCGTCGCTGTGGGCATGCTCGTCGGCCCAGACCATCTTGGTGCCGTAGATCTCCACCTGGCGCACGATCTTCTCGCCACGGGCTTCCATCAGCACGTTGCCCTTGCCCAGGCCCGATTCGGCCCAGTGCTTGTAGTACTTCTTCGCGGCGGATTTCGCACCGGATTTTGCGTTGTGCTTTGCGTAGGTCATTGCAGGGGTCCTGGCCGCAGGCGCGGCCGGAAAGTTCGGAATGGCCGCCGCGATGTGGTTCGCGGCACTGCCACAATTATCACCCAGTACGACGACCACCGCACTTTGGAGTGGCCATTTCCAAAACTCAGCTGGCTTTGGTCTCGGCCGCTAACCGACGGACAGAGGCGGCAGCCGCAGACACTAGTCCGCAACTGCAATGAAGTGGCCACTTCCCTTTAGCCCACGAAAGTCTCGGATCAAGTGCGTCTTGCCCGGCTTCGGATCGTGAACGACGAGCTCGTCCCTGCCTGCATCGAGGACAACCCAATGCCATCTCCGGCCCGACTGATAAGGATTAACTTTTACAATTGCATGTCGATCAATGGCCCGCCATGATCTGAAGCTCACGCGCTTGGTCGCGATACTGAACTGCGCCAGCATCTGCGCGATGTCAGTATGCGTAGTGAAGAAGCTGGTGCCTTTTGCCTTTCCCGGTAGCGTCCTGAATGCCTCAAGCGCTTCCTCATAGGAAACGCGCGCCAGCATGGCAACACACGCTATGCCGCAATCACCGTTGTCCCAGTCACGTTGGTGTACACGCCTCAGTGCGCTCATTGCTTAAGCTCCAATGGATGAGTAATGATTGATCAGGCATCACGGTCTCTGAGCCGGCAAGGCCATGCCCTTCGGCCACAGCATCCAGATGTTGCCCTTCTGCTTCATGTCACCGGCCAGCTTGCCGGCGGCATCGCCGCTGCCCCAGTACAGGTCGGCGCGCACTTCGCCGGCAATGGCGCCGCCGGTGTCCTGCGCGGCCACCGGGCGCACCACCGGGCTGCCGTCGGGGCGCGTGGTGGACAGCCACAGCAGGCTGCCCAGTGGCACCACGGTGCGATCCACTGCGACGCTGTAGCCGGCGGTGAGCGGCACGTTCAGTGAACCGCGTGGACCCTCCGGGCTGTCCGGGTTGCGCACGAAGAACACGTAGCTGGGGTTGCTGCGCAGCAGTTCCGGCACGCGCGCGGGATGGGCCCGGGCCCAGGCGCGGATGGCGTCCATGGTGACGTCTTCCTTCTTCAACTGGCCCTGGTCCACCAGCCAACGGCCGATGGCGCGGTAGGGGTGGCCATTCTGCTCGGCATAGGCCAGCCGTACCTGCGTGCCGTCGCCCAGGCGCACCCTGCCCGCCCCCTGGATCTGCAGCAGCTGCAGGTCCATCGGGTCGGTCAGCCAGGCCAGTACCGGGGCCTTGGCGCCCTTGGCCGCGATGGTGCCGGCGTCGTCATAGGGCTTGAGCACCTTGCCCTCGACGCGCCCGCGCAGGCGCTTGCCCTTCAGCTCCGGGTAGACGCTCTCCAGCTGCACCACGATCAGATCATCCGGCGTGCCGTATACCGGCACCGTCGCCTTGTCGGTACGGGTAAGACTGCCGGGGTAGATCGGCTCGTAGTAGCCGGTAATGAGCCCGTCGGCCTGGTGGCCGCCGGCACGCAATGCATAGACATCCAAATCGCGCTGCAGGAACTGGCGGATCGCCGCCGGGTCCTTGTCCGAAACCGTCGCGGCGGTGGCACAGGGTTTGGCCCAGACCGCATCGTTCTTCAGGCGCGTGCAGCTGCTGCGCCAGGCAACGAAGCCGGCCTGCAGATCGCTGTCGGAGACCGGTGGCAGTGCGCTCCACGCGACCTTGGCGTAGGTAGCCGCGGGCGGCATGACCGGCGTCGGCACTTCGGTTCCGGTGCGGGGAGCGGTGGTGGAGCAGCCGGCGAGCACGGCCGCTGCCAGCAGGGCGCAGTGCCTGCGCTTGAAGAAGGTGGCGGAATCGATCATGTCGCCATGGTGGAGTGCCGGCCGCTGGGCGGCAACCCAGCGCGGGGTCAAGCGTTCATGCGCCGGATCAGGGCGTCTGCAGCAGCAGGGAATGCAGGATGCGGGCGTCTTCGGCATCCAGTGTCTTCGGCAGGTCGTCGCGGCCACGGAAGCGGCGGTGGAAGGCGGCGACAGTGGCGTCGCGGTTGTCCAGCGGATAGCCGAAGCGGGCCAGCGCATTCCACGCGTCGAAGCCTTCCGGCGCCACGCCGTCGGCCGCGCGCGGCCAGACGCCGAAACCGGCCTCGGCCAGCTGCTGCCACGGGAAGAACCGGCTCGGGTCCTGCTTGCGCGTCGGCGCCAGGTCGGCATGGCCGATCACCTGCCGCGGCGGAATGTTCAGGCGGGTGGTGAGATCGCGCAGCAGCACGATCAGCGATTCGATCTGCGCCGCACTGAACGGGCTGCGGCCATCGTTGTCGAGCTCGATGCCGATCGACGCCGAGTTGAGATCGGTGATGGTGCCCCAGCGCCCGGCGCCGGCGTGCCAGGCGCGGCGCTCATCGGCAACCAGCTGATAGCGATGGCCATCGGCACCGATCAGGTAGTGCGCGCTGACCGGCCCACCGCTGTTGGCGGTACGCAGCGTATGCAGGCTTTGCTGCACCGATTTCTGTTCGGTGTGGTGGATGACGATGATGACGGGCGTGCGCGCGTTCTGGTTCGGCGATGGCACCCAGGTGGCGAGCGGGTTGTGCTGCACGGGCGCGGTGGCGGTGCAGGCCGAAAGGGCCAAGGCCAGCAGTGTGGGAGCCAGGAGGCGGGGGCTGATCATGGGCAGATTCTAACCACGGATCGAGTCTATCGTTCGAGGCCATGTGCCGGACGACGCCACCGATGGTCGCGCTGTCCACACAGGGACAGCAGGACCTGGTCAGGCCAACGCCGGCGTGCCGCTCAACTTCGAAAGAACGACAGGTTGTACAGGAACAGGCCCCAGACCGCGATCGCGAGTGGGATCTCGCAGAACGCGGAGCGGTGCCGCAACGCCATCCGGATGAACATCACCACGGTCAGCATGGGCTGCCCGAAGAAGCAGACCCAGAAGAGCGCTTCTACACCTGGCACAGTGGACAGCTCGTAGATTCCGAGGGAGTTGTCGGTGTTCCGATTGAAAGTGACCGCCCCCCAAAGGGCGAGCAGGAAAAGCCAGGCCAGTGCACTGGCGCTTGATAGAAACAAGGTCCGTCTACCTGCGACACTCATTTTCGTCCCCATTCGGGTTGATCGAACCTGTACCGATCAATGACCGATGCACATGCTGCCTGGAGCAGGCTTCCACGATCCGCTACTCATGCCCGCCATGTCGTTCCTTCGTGCAGCGCACATGCGCGGGAATATCAGGGTGCCGGAGCCGCGCAGCTGTCATTCAGTACTCCGGTCCAGTATCCATCTCCGGTTCGAAGCAGCCCCCAACCTGGGTGAACAATCGGATCGCCTCTTCATCCTCGGCCTCGTACTCGATGGCGAACGGCATGGGCGGACGATGCTTCTTCCGCGGATTCATGCTTCGAAACACTGCATAGCCCTCAAGCACAGCCAGTATCTGGGGTCGCGTCAACAAGACAACGTCCTGAGAGTTCCATCGCGAATGCACCAGGAAGAAATCGGCCGCCCGCAGGACAGCATGTCCCTCTCCATAGTGGACGCATGCGCTGCCCTCGTCACCGTTTGTGGGCGCAGCAAAGGCACTGCGGGTCCGCAGTTCGCTTCCGCGCCCGAGATGACCGAAGTCTCCATCCAGCCACGCTGCGATTTCACCGACACCCCGTCCCTGCCCATGGTGTACCACCGGCGCGTCACCGATCTTCTCTTCGCTGGATGGAACGTGGCAATCGCCGGTCCAGTAGGGAAAGAGAACTGCCTGGATAGTCATTCGAAACCCATTCCCTGCTGCCGCAACGGAAACCCCTGTCCCACTTCCGGTCTACCCGACCTGCTCGAAGATCACGTCAGTCACGCCAGCCCACTCAAGGCGTGACTTCACTTCCCCACTGACGATCAGTGCGGCACCGAATCCGCCAATCCTGAAAATATGCCACGAGCCCACTTTCCCGCCACCCAGAGCCAGCTTCGCAAACGCGCGATACTGCCCTGCGAGATCAGGTCTCACGGGATCATCCCGCTCGAATCTCCCGAATTCGGAGCGTGATTCGCCGACACAGTCGACGCAGGTTTCGACAATCAATACAAAGTAGCTTCCCCGCGTGCGCTGGCCTTCAATCACGACAGGTTCCATTGCGGCATTCGCATGGAGCCCGTCGACTTCTGGCGGACCTTCCAGTGCGCTACGGCACCGGGCACTCACGATGGCAACGGGACAGGACACCCTGATCCAGAGCATAGCTTGAAGGAAAAAGGCTTCTTCTGCGAGCAACCGTTCACACGTGGAAGTGCTTCAGCCGATGGGAAATACCGGCCCACGGCTCCAGGGTACTCCGGCGTCGGAGAACATCCGTTCGATCTCATCGTAGAATCCTGGATGAAAGGTCGTCTCATCGCTCGACTGCGAACGCAGGTAACGCGAGACCAGATCCAGGCACAGCTCCGTTGCTTCCATGTAGGTATCCAGCCACAGCACCTGCCCCTCGCCGGAAAGCTGATCCGGACGGACAACCGAGAGCTTGTGGCAGAAGGCATCGATGCTGGGAAACCCCAGATCTGCCAGCAGGTCGTGGTAGGTCAGCCGCCACAGACCGGAGGAAAGGCAGCGATAGGTGAGCTCCACGGCGAAGCTCCAGCGTTCTCGATCTGCTGCGCCAGCCGCGCCGTCCACAAACGCATGCGGACTGTAGTCGCCCAGGGTCAGCAGGTAGACATACCATTCGATGTCTTCCATCACTGCTGCGGAAGTCGCCTGGATCACACCTGCTCCGTTCTGTAGTCCATCGAAGTCGTTGGTGGCGAACACGCACACCTGCAGACAGCCATTGAAGCAGGAACGGTAGAGCCACGCCATGCGTGGCTGAGTCGCCGACA
>NZ_JAOCFV010000087.1:0-15278 GCF_029842145.1 Stenotrophomonas sp. GD03794 | reverse complement strand
CGCTTACTCCAACCCCAGCCAGCCGCCGATCACGCCGCGGGCTTCATCCACGCCGGTGCGGTCTTCGCCGGAGAACACCTGCACGCTGACGCTGTCGCCGTAGGCCGAGTGCAGTTCCTTGCGCACTTTCTGCAGGGTCTGCATCTGCTGGCTGCGGCTGAGCTTGTCGGCCTTGGTCAGCAGCGCGTGCGCCGGCAGACCGCGCTGCACCGCATAGGACAGCATCTGCCGGTCGTAGTCCTTCAGCGGATGGCGGATGTCCATCACCACCACCAGCCCCTTCAGGGCCTCGCGGGTGCGGAAATACTTGTCGATGAAGGCCTGCCAGTGCGCCTGCAGGTCCAGCGGCACCTTGGCGTAGCCGTAACCGGGCAGATCGACCAGATGGGCTTCCGGGGTGATCTGGAAGAACACCAGCTGCTGGGTGCGGCCGGGGGTCTTGGAGACACGGGCCAGCGCGTTCTGGCGGGTCAGCGCGTTGAGCGCACTGGACTTGCCGGCGTTGGAGCGGCCGGCGAAGGCCACTTCGGCCCCTTCGTCGGGCGGCAGCTGCCGCACGTTGTGGGCCGAAAGGTGGTAACGGGCGCGTTCGATGAGCAATGACATGCACCTAGGATCGCATGTTGCGGCGCCGCGCGCCCGTGCCGGCGGCCTTTGCGGGCATTTTGCTGCACTGCTGCGTTGACCGTGCGCGGAAACGGCGTTGATAATCCGGGCGATGCCGGCGGCCACCGCCCGGCCCGGTCCATACGGAGCTTTAGCATGCGCCACGCTCGCGTTCTTGCCGTATCCGCCCTTGCCACTGCTGTAGTCGTTGCCGCTGCTGCGTTCGCGCAGACCACGTTGACCCCGCTGCCCGACAACGGGCCGATCAACACCGCCTCGCTGGAGGTGGATTTCAGCAAGACCCACTGGGGCGATGCCAAGGCCGGCCAGACCAAGGCCTCGGCCTGCGCGGCCTGCCATGGCGCCGACGGCAATTCCACGGTGGAGATGTACCCGTCCATCGCCGGTCAGAGCGAACGTTACGTGGCCCAGCAGATGGCCCTGATCGCCAATGGCCAGCGCAGCTCCGGTGCGGCGGTGGCGATGGTGCCGTTCGTGCAGAACCTCACCCCGCAGGACATGCGCGACATCGGCGCGTTCTTCGCCACGCAGAAGGCCACCGCCGGCATCGCCGACGACACGCTGGTTGCCGACGGCCCCTACAAGGGCATGAAGTTCTACGAGATCGGCCAGCAGCTGTACCGCGGTGGCGACGCCAAGCGCGGCCTGCCGGCCTGCATGGCCTGCCACGGCCCCAGTGGCGCCGGCAATCCGGGCCCGGCCTATCCGCACATCGGTGGCCAGCACGCCAGCTATGTCGCGCGGCGCCTGCAGGAATACCAGGCCGGGCAGACCCACGAGACCGACAAGGCGCACTTCCAGATCATGGCCACGGTCGCGCAGAAGCTCAGCGAGCAGGAGGTGCAGGCGCTGTCGAGCTACCTGCAGGGCCTGCACAACAAGGCCGACGACGTTGCCGTGACGACCACGCCGGCACAACCGGCTGCCGCGCCCTGACCACCGCTGGTCGGCCCGGGCCGCCACCGCGGCCCTCGCCTGCGGTATGTTTCCTTCACGCCGGCGACCGCGCCGGCGTTGCTTTTTTCAACGGAGATGCGTGTCGATGAGGTTGATTTCCCGCCTGCTGTTGTCTTTGCTGGTGCTGCTGCCGCTGGTAGCCTGCGCCGCCACCCCCGCCAATGCCCCGCTGGTCGAAGGCAAGGACTACGAGCGCATCGCCCAGCCGGGCCCGTTCCAGCCGCTGGCCGGCAAGATCGAGGTGGTCGAGGTCTTCGGCTACACCTGCCCGCACTGCGCCCGTTTCGAACCGCAGCTGGAAGCCTGGGCAGCCAAGCTGCCGGCCGATGTGCGCTTCACTCCGGTACCGGCAGCCTTCGGCGGCGCCTGGGATGCCTGGGCACTGGCCTACTACGCCGCCGACGAAGTCGGCGTGGCCAAGCGCAGCCACGCCGCCGTGTTCAAGGCCCTGCACGAACAGGGTTCGCTGCCGATGCAGAACGTCTCGGCCGATGAGCTCGCCACCTTCTACAAGGCCTATGGCGTCACTCCGGACCGCTACATCCAGGCCCTGCGCGGCGAGGCCGTACAGAAGAAGGTCGATGCCGCCCGCGCGTTCGCCCAGCGCACCAAGATCCCCGGGACCCCGGCGCTGATCATCAACGGCCAGTACCTGGTCCGTGGCGACAGCTTCGACGACCAGCTGCGCATCGCCTCGGCGCTGATCGCCCAGGCCCGCGCCGCCCGCGGCCGCTGAACCAACACCCACCACCGACACGGCGCTGTCGCCGCCGCGTGTCATCATTTCCCCCTGGCCGGCGCATGACGCCGGCCCCACCTTTCCAGATGCTGGAGACGTTTCCATGAAGATCCGTTACGCCCTCGCCCTCGCAGCGCTGCTGCCGATCCTGGCGGCCTGCAAGGCCGACGACGGCAGCACCAACACCACCGCGGCCCCGGCCGAACCGGCGACCGCTCCGGCCACCACCGAGCCCGCCGCTGCACCGGCCGCGGGCAGCGAAGGCACCGCTCCGGCTGCCGCCGAAGGCGAGAAGGCCCCAGCCGAAGCCGCACCGGCTGCCGCACCGGCTCCGAGCACCGCCGCGCTGACCGGCCCGGCTCCGGTGGAAGGCGCCGATTACCAGGTCATCCCGAACGGCCAGCCGTTCCAGCCGGCCGCCGGCAAGATCGAAGTGACCGAGATCTTCGGCTATGTCTGCCCGGCCTGCGCCGCATTCCAGCCGCTGGTCGGCCCGTGGAAGGCCGGCCTGCCGAGCGACGTGAACTTCGTCTACGTGCCGGCCATGTTCGGCGGCACCTGGGATGACTACGCCCGTGCCTTCTACGCCGCGCAGACCCTGGGCGTGCAGGAGAAGACCCACGAAGCGCTGTACGCCGCCATCCACTCGCAGAAGACCCTGAAGGGCGAGCGTGGCCGTGATTCGGTGGACGACATTGCCAAGTTCTACGGTGCCTACGGCGTGGATCCGAAGCAGTTCGCCGCCACCATGGGCAGCTTCGCGGTGAACGCCAAGACCAACTCGGCCAAGCAGTTCGCCCAGCGCAGCCAGATCAGCGGCACCCCGTCGATCATCGTCAACGGCAAGTACCTGGTGAAGGGCAAGAGCTTCCCGGACATGCTGCGCATTGCCGACCACCTGATCGCCCGCGAACGCGGTGCGGCCCAGGCTCACTGATCCAAGAGAAGCGTTTCCCGGCCGTGAATTCCCCCCGTACACGGACCCTGCGCTTGCTGACGGCCAACATCCAGGCCGGCTCAAGTACCCGCCGCTACAGCGACTATGTGACCCGCAGCTGGTCACATGCGCTGCCGGCGGGCCGCAAGCGCAGCAGCCTGGACGCGATCGCCACCCTGGCGCGCGAACATGACATCGTCGGCCTGCAGGAGGCCGACCCGGGCAGCCTGCGCTCGGGCTTCACCAACCAGACCCACTACCTGGCCCAGCGTGCCGGCTTCAACTACTGGAGCCACCAGCCGAACCGGCGCATGGGCGGGGTCGCCTCCAGCGCCAACGGCCTGCTGAGCAAGCTGGAACCGGTGGAAGTGCAGGATCACGCCCTGCCCGGCCGCATCGGCGGGCGCGGCGTGCTGCTGGCCAAGTTCGGCGACGGCGCCGATGGCCTGGCGGTAGCGGTGGCCCATCTGTCGCTGGGCGCGGGTTCGCGGATGTCGCAGCTGGGCTTCATTGCCGAGCTGCTGTCCGACCATCCCAACGCCGTCCTGATGGGCGACTTCAACTGCCTGGCCGAACGCCCGGAAATGCAGGTCCTGTACCAGAAGACCCGGCTGCAGCCTCCCGGCTGCATCGTGCCGACCTTCCCCAGCTGGCGCCCCGACCGCGCCATTGACCATATCCTGGTCAGCAGTGGCCTGCAGACCCGCACCGTGGAAGCCGTACCGGCCGCATTCTCCGATCACCTCGCCCTGGCGATGGCGATCGACGTCCCGGCCGACGCCCTGCGCTGACCGCTCCTGGTGGGTGCCAACCTTGGTTGGCACGCTCTCCGCCGGGCATGGCCCGGCGCTACCCCGCCTGCACCACCGGCACCTTCAGCCGCCGCGCGGTCATCGTGCTGCCCACCGAGGCCAGCACCGTGCAGCCGATCGCCAGCCACTGCAATCCATGCAGGTGCTCGTGCAGCAGCAGCATCGCCCACAGCGCGGCCACTGCCGGCTCCATGCTGATCAGGATGCCGAAGGTCTCCTTGGGCAGGCGCTTGAGCGCCATCATCTCCAGCGACATCGGGATCGCGCTGGAGACCAGCGCTACCAGCAGGCCAGCGGCCAGGATCTTCGGATCGAGCAGTGCGGCGCCGGCATGCACCACGCCCACCGGCACCACCACCAGCGACGCCGCCAGCAGCCCCAGCGACACCGAATGCCCGGCGTGCAGATGGCCGGCACGCTTGCCGAACACGATGTACAGGCCCCAGCACGCCGCCGCACCCATGGCATACAGCACGCCGGCCGGGTCCAGCGCCGGGCCGCCACCGATCGGCAACAGCAACAGCAGCCCCACCGCCGCGCAGCCTACCCACAGGAAGTCGATCGGTCGTCGTGATGACAGCATCGCCACCGTCAGCGGCCCGGTGAACTCGATGGCCACCGCGATGCCGAAGGGAATCGTGCGCAGGGCCATGTAGAACAGCAGGTTCATCAGGCCCAGGGTGAGCCCGTAGCGCAGGATAGTGATCGCATCCACGCGGCTGGTCTTCCAGCGCCATGGCCGCCAGAACAGCAGCAGCAACAGCGCCGAAAAGCCCACGCGCAGCGCGCTGGTGCCCTGGGCACCGATCAGCGGGAACAGGTGTTTTGCGTAGGAGGTGCCGATGGCCAGCGAGGTGACCGAGCCGAGCACCGCCAGCGCCGGCAACATCGGCGCGAGTCGTGAGGTCTGCATGCGCAAAGTCTATTGCGCCGGCGCCGAGCACTTGGCTCAATTGACGGCCCGTTCGTGCAACTTCTGCTCGCCATGTCCATCGCCCCCGTGCTCGACAGTTTCGACCGCGCCATCCTCGACCTGCTGCAGCGGGACAACACCCTGCCGCAGCGCGAAATCGCCGAGGCCGTGCACCTGTCCACCCCGGCCGTGCAGCGTCGCATCAAGCGCCTGCAGGACAGCGGCGTGATCGCGGCCAATGTAGCGGTGGTCGCCGCCGCCAAGGTCGGGCGGCCGCTGACCATCATCGTCGAGGTGCGCGTGGTCAGCGAGCAGCGCGAGCGGGTGGCGCCGTTCAAGCGCCGCGTGCAGGACGACCCGGCCGTGCAGCAGTGCTACTCGATCACCGGCGATGGCGATTTCCTGCTGCTGCTTTCAGCGGCGTCGATGGAGGAGTACGAGGCGATCACCGAGCGCTTGTTCGGTGGCGATGACAACATCGAGCGCTTCCGTACCTCGGTGGCACTGGGCACCTTGAAGCGGAGTTTCGAGGTCCCGCTGGCACCGGTTCTGTAGCGTCGAGCCATGCTCGACTGCGCTTTTACCGCAAAGCAACAGCCGTCGAGCATGGCTCGACGCTACAGTCGGAGACCATGAGCACTCCGTCCTCTCCTGCCGGTCGCCTGCGCCGCTGGCTGCTGCGCGGTCTGTGGCTGGCCATTGCCGTCGTTGCGATGATGGCGTTGTGGAACAGTCCCTGGGCCGCCGCACCAAAGATGCTGTGGACACTCGCGCAGATGCCGCCGGCCACCGAACTCCCGGTGCCGGTGGAGGGTGTGCGCCCCCGCCAGATCGCCGATACCTTCGGCGCGCCGCGCGGCCGCAACCGCTCCCACGCCGGCATCGACATCTTCGCCCAGCGCGGCACGCCGGTGCGCAGCGTCACTGCCGGCGTCATCGCGGATGTCAGCGAACGCGGCCTCGGTGGCCGCCAGGTCTGGGTGATCGGGCCCGGGCGGGAACGCTACTACTACGCGCATCTGGAAGGTTGGGCCGAGGGCCTGGCGCGCGGCCAGGTGGTGCGGGCCGGTGACCTGCTCGGCCATGTGGGCGACAGCGGCAATGCCAAGGGCACACCGCCGCATCTGCACTGGGGCATCTACGGCTCGAACGGCCCTCGCGACCCGTTGCCGCTGCTGCGCTGAACGCTGTTGCGCACCCGCGGACCGATCTGTTCATGATTTGTAAATAGGAATAGTTCGTATTACCATTTCTTTCGTTTCCGGTGGTGCCAGGACGGCCTGCCCGCCCTTCCCCTACCCGTAGCGCATCGCCTCCTGGATGACGGTCGAACGCGCGTGCTCGTCCAGGACTCCCATGACCCGTCCCGCCTTCCGTACCCTGCAGCCGCAGCGGCTGTCCGTTGCCGTGCTTGCTGTTCTCTGTGCCGTGGCCCCGGCCGCCTTCGCCGACACTGCCGCCGACCCGACCACGCTGGACAAGGTGGTGGTCAAGGGCGAGCGCGCCGAAGGCTATTCGGTTCGCCGTACCTCGGCCGGTACCCGCTTCGACCTGGCGCCGCGCGAGATCCCGCAGTCGGTCAGTATCATCAGCCACCAGCGCATCGAAGATCAGAAGCTGGACGACATCATCGACGTGCTGGCCAACACCACCGGCGTGACCAGCACCCAGTCCGACAGCGAGCGCACCGAGTTCTACGCGCGTGGCTTCTACATCGATGCCTACCAGTTCGATGGCCTGCCGACGCAGATGGTGCAGAACTGGAGCTACGGCGATTCCGGCCTCGATCTTGCGCTGTACGACCGCGTGGAAGTGGTACGCGGCGCTACCGGCCTGCTCAGCGGTGCTGGCAATCCGTCCGCCTCGGTGAACCTCATCCGCAAACACGCCGACAGCGCAGAACTGACCGGCAGCATCTCGGTGAACGTCGGCAGTTGGGGCCGCACACGCACCACCGTGGACGTGGGCACCGCGCTGAACGCCAGTGGCACGGTGCGCGGCCGGGTGATCGGCAGCTACCTGGACACCGATGGTCAGATGGACCGCTACAACCAGCGCAAGACGCTGGGTTATGCCGTCATCGACGCCGACCTGACCCCGGACACGCAGCTCAGCGTGGGCTACGACTACCAGCAGAAGCGCGCCAACGGCGCGACCTGGGGCGGCTTCCCGATGTGGTACGCCGATGGCAGCCCGACCAACTATCCGACCTCGTTCAATCCGTCGCCGGACTGGACCTACTGGGACACCACCAGCAAGCGTGCGTTCGCCACCCTGCAGCATGCCTTCAGCAACGGCTGGAAGTTCAAGATCGGCGCCACCCACGACCGCACCAAGGCCGACGACAAGCTGTTCTATCCGGCCTACACCGCGTTCAACAAGACCACGGGCGCCGGCATCACGCCGATGGCCGGCTTCTACAACACCGAGCGCAAGGTTGATGGCATCGATGGCTACATCGATGGGCCGTTCCAGCTGTTCGGCCGCGAGCACCAGTTCATGGCCGGCCTGAGCTACAACAAGCGTGAGTTCGCCAACTATGGTGATTTCCAGCCTGACTTCAACGATCCGAATGCACAGTACCTGCCGCTGGCCAGCTACTTCGGCTGGACCGGTGATTTCCCGCAGCCGAACTGGCGACCGCTGAAGCTTGCCAGCCAGGGCACCATCACCCAGAAGGCCGGCTATGCCGCCGCACGCCTGTCGCTGGCTGATCCACTGAAGCTGATCATCGGTGCGCGCTACACCGACTGGAAGAGCGAAGACGAAGGCAACGACCGCTCGCACAAAGTGACCACGCCGTATGCCGGCCTGGTCTACGACATCAACGATACCTACTCCGCCTACGCCAGCTATACCGAGATCTTCCAGCCGCAGACGCTGCGCAACAAGCAGGGCAGCTACCTCGATCCGGTCGATGGCAAGAGCTACGAAGTCGGCGTCAAGGGCGCGTGGTTCGACAACCGGCTGAATGCATCCGTGGCAGTGTTCCGCATCGAGCAGGACAACGTTGGCCAGGAAACCATGGACAAGGTCGACGGGCAAATGAACGAGACCGCCTACATCGCTGCACGTGGCACCGTCAGCCGCGGCTTCGAGTTCGAAGTGAACGGCGAACTGGCACCGGGCTGGAACGCGACCTTCGGTGCTTCACGTTACGTGGCCAAGGACATCAACGGCGCCGACATCAACACCAACCTGCCGCAGACCGCGCTGAAGCTGTTCACCAGCTACACCCCGCAATCGCTGCAGGAACTGACCGTCGGCGGCGGTGCCAACTGGCAGAACCGCATCTACTACGCTGCGCCGGTAGTGGGCCGCTTCGAACAGGAAGGCTACGCGCTGGTCAGTGCCTTCGTGCGCTACCGCATCTCGCCGGAGTTCAGCGTGCAGGCCAACCTCAACAACCTGCTGGACAAGAAGTACTACTCGCAGATCACCGGCTACGGTGCCTACGGCGACGGCCGCAATGGCTCGCTGACGTTCACCTGGGCGTTCTGATCCAACCGGCCTTGTAGCGTCGAGCCATGCTCGACTCGATCACACGGGGTCGTCGAGCACGGCTCGACACCACAACGGGGGCGCCCAGCGCCCCCGTTGCCGCGCTGCCCTTGCAGGTGTAGCGTCGCGCAGACGGATACCTCGCGCCTTCCCCCTCAAGGACGACCGGCCATGCGCACCCGCACGAAACTCGGTCTATCGCTCGTGGCCCTGTTCTCTTCGCTGCCGCTGATGGTCGCTACAGGCAATGGCTACTTCATCCTGCTTCTGCTGATCGGCCTGCCCGCAGCGATCCTGTTCTGGTTCGATCTGGGCCGTGAACTGCGCGCCATCCCCATCCCCATCCCCACCCGCTCCGAGCGCGCGCTGGGATTGGCAATGGGCATTCCACAGGTGCTGTTCGGACTGTTGTGCGCGGGGATCGGCCTGATCCTGGTGGCCTGGATCCTGTACAACCTGCTGGTCCAAACGCTGCCACAGTTCCGCATTCCCTCACTGCCCGCCTTCGCGGTCGGGCCGATGATGATCGTGGCCGGACTGGGATGGGCACGCACCGCGTTCCGCCGTGCCAGCCTTGAACAGGATGACCCGGAACAGGACATTCCGGATTGACCACCTTCATGGAGTCGAGCATGGCTCGACGCTGCAACGGCGCCGGGCTGAGCCCGGCGCCGTCCCTTCATCAGAAACGCAGGTCCGCGCGCAGGTACCAGTAGCGGCCACGCGGGATGTCGTAGGTCGAAGCGTCGTAACCGTTCAACGAGCACGACAGGCAGATCGGCGGATCCTTGTCGAACACGTTGTTCAGGCCAGCGGTCAGCTGCAGCCCCTTCATCCAGTCGATCTTGTAGCCCACCTGCATGTCGTGGAAGGTGGTGGCCGACAGTGTGTTGGTGCCTGCGGCCTGGTTGCTGCACACCGGGAAGGCAGCGGCATCACCGCAGTTTTCGGTCAGCTCGGAGATGTGCCGTACGGTCCAGTTGGCACTCCAGCGGTCCATCGTCCAGCCGATGCTGGCATTGCTGGTCCATTCCGGAATCGAACTGTCGGCTACTTCCACGCCTGGCTTCTGCGGCTGCTTCTGGCCGGCCGCGCCGGTGGCCTCGTAACGGCCGACGAAGGTGTTCTTCCAGCCCAGCTTGAACTGGCCGATGGAGGTCTGCGGCAAGGTCCAGAACAGATCCACGTCCCAACCATCGGTCTTGATCGACCCCAGGTTGGTCAGGCGGTTGTTGAAGCTGCTCACTGCGCCGGTGCTGGCACGGGTGATGCCGTCGCAGTAGATCGGATCGAGCGTATCCACGCACAGGTCCAGCTGGGTCTGCGCGTTGATCGCCTGGATGGCACCATCGATGGCGTGGCGGTAGAAGGTCACTTCCACGTCGAAGCGCTCCGACCACGACGCATTGTTGCCGAACCACGGGCTCCACACGAAGCCGGCACTGAAGCTGCGCGAGCGTTCCGGATCAAGCTCACGGTTGCCGCCGGTGGTCACCGAGATCTGCGAGTTGGCCTGCTGGAAACCAGCCGGCACGCCCAGCGCAGCACAGTTGGCGGCGCTGCCACGCGGCGGCGTACCGCCCAGGCCCACCGAGCATGGATCGAACAACTGCAGGTCGGCACGTGCCGCCGAGCCGTACAGCTCACCGATCGACGGTGCGCGGAAGCCTTCGGCATAGGTCGTGCGCAGCACAAAGTCATCGGTCACCTGCCAGCGCAGGCCGTACTTGGGCGTGAATTCACCACCAAAGGTGGAGTAGTCCGAATAGCGGCCGGCCAGGCTCAGGTCCAGCTTCTTGCCGAACGAAGAGTCGGCGAAGATCGGCACGCTCAACTCCAGGTAAGCTTCATTGACGTCATAGGAGCCCGAGGTCGGCTGCGAGGGCACGCCGTTGTAGTGGCCCGCCACCGTCAACGGATCCGGCTGGTAGGAGCCCTTGTACCTGCGGTGTTCGACACCGGTGGCGAACGACACCGGGCCGGCCGGGAGCGTGAACAGCTCGCTGGACAGGTTGGCGGTGAACAGGCTCAGCTCGTTCTGGCTGCGGTCACGCACCACCGGCTGGATCCACTTCAGCATGTCCGGCGTGATCGAGCCCACACCACCGAAGATGTTCAGCGGCACGCACCCTGGCGTGGCGGCGCAGATGGCAGGATCGCCCAGCGCCATGTTGACGTTGTAGATGTTGTAGCTGCCGTAGTTGGTCTGTTCGGCCTTGTTCTTGCTGTACATGCCGTTGACGTCCCAGTACCAGTTGCGGTCAGCCGCCTGGAAGTTGCCGACCAGGCCGGTGGCGAAGTACGTGGTGTCCACCTTCTGCTTGAACACGCGCGCACCGCCCTCCACCGGACGGCGACCGATCAGGCTCAGGTTGTCACCCGAGACCAGGTCGAAGCCGAACGGGTTGTACGGGTTGAGCGCAGACACGGTGATGTTGTCGGCCAACGGATTACCGGTGGCGCCATCGGGACCGAAGAACAGCGGCTCCGGACCGGCCTGGTTGGTCGACTCGCGGCGGTTGCCCAGTGCCTTGACGTACCACTGCACGTTGTCGGTGATGTCGAAGCGGAACTGGCCGAACAGGCCCTTACGCTCCGAGGGTGTCAGCACCATGTTGTATTCGGCGAAATTGAACCGATCAGCGCTGGTGAAGCAGTGATAGTCATCGGTGCGCGTGCAGCCGGCACTGCCGTCGTAACGTGGGTTGCTCACACCGGTATTGGGCACGATGTTCTGCACCGCACCAGTGTTCGGATCGGTGAACATGAAACGGCCCTGCGGAATGCCACCACTGCCGAAGGCCAGGCCGGTGCCGGGAATCGGGAAGCGCGACTGTTCGCGGTCCTTGGCAAACACCGGATCCTGCTTGGTCCAGCTCGCGCCCAGGAACAGGCTGTAGCGGTCACCGCTCTTGCCCCAGGCCAGGTCCACGCCCTTCTGCGTACCATCGCCCTTGCTGTACTCGCCGTAGTTCAGAGTCACCTGGCCGCCATCGAAATCACGGCGGGTGATGATGTTGACCACGCCGGCAATGGCGTCGGAGCCATACAGCGACGACGCACCATCTTCCAGCACTTCAATGCGTTCGACGATGGCCAGCGGAATGGTGTTGAGGTCGGTCGCCGAGCCCACACCGGAGGCAGACGACTCATTGACCCAGCGGATGCCATCGACCAGCACCAGCACGCGCTTGGCCCCCAGATGACGCAGATCAACCTGCGCGGAACCGGCACCCACGCCACTGCCATCGGGCGGGAAGCCGAAGTTGCCGGACGAATTGAACTTGGCATTGAGCGCGGAACCGGAACCGGTGAGCTGCTGCAGCACTTCGCCGATCGAGGTCAGGCCGGTGCGTTCGATATCACCGCGGGTCAGCGTCTGGATCGGCACCTGGCCTTCGACTTCAGCGCGCTTGATGCGGGTACCGGTGACTTCCACCGCATCGAGGTTGGTGGTGGATTGTGCAGCGGCACCCAACGGTGCCAGGGTCATCACGCACAGCGCGACGGCAACCGCCAAAGGGCGGTGGTGCAGGTGATTCATTCGCTCTCTCTCCAAAGGAATGTCGGGACATGGGCTGCCGCACTCCCTCCCTGCATGGCGGCGCCGTCTCCTTTGTAAACAAGTAGTAAAAATCGCGGCGTGATGATCGACACTCTTTCACGCGGAATTGACGCAATTGCAGGCCGATTGCGTCAGATGGCTGCAGGTTATGACCGGACGATATTGTTCACGACAGGCAGCCTTGATGCCGGCTGCGACAGCGCGCGCCGGGGGCTGCCACATTCATGGAAAAGGTCTTTGCCGGACCGTTTCAGGAATAGTTTGAAATTCCCTCTTTCAGAAGGCGCCGCTAGTCGATCCAGCGCAGACTCGCACCTCCAGCCATTCGCGGGAGGGTCGATCATGAAAGCGGTGAGTGCGGTGCTGGGTGTCACGACGGTGATGACGCTGCTTTTTTCCCTGGCGGGCGAATCGAGAGCAGGCGGCGTGATCGAGTGCAACAACTGCCCCTCTCCCAGCGATGCGGCCTTGGCCTCGGGAGAGGGATTGACGGTTGTGGTGGATTTCGAGAGAGCCGAGTTGACTGCTTTCGACGTTGAACGTGCCCCTGGGACCGGAAGGTGGCGAGCACATCCAACCCCGGTTCCAGCGCAGATTGAAATGGCCTTTCTGCGGATCCTGGATGCGACGCTGTCAGCAGGGGAAGCGCCGCTCATGCAGCAATCACCGCATGAGCGGCAGTGAGACATCGCACTACCGCACGAACGCAATGCGCTCCATGCCGGTCGCCTCGGCTGCGGCCAAAATCCTCGCCATGCCTTCGTATTCGGCCGCCGGATCGGTGGCGATACGCAGCTCCGGCAGGTTGCCGGCATGTTCGCCCGCCTGTGCCTGCAGGCGCGCCTGCAGCTCACTGATCACCATCGGCTGACCATTCCAGCTGAGCTGGTTGGCAGCGTCCAGGCGCAGCTCGATCGGCGGTGGCGGTTCGGGACGGTCGACCACGCGATCGGTGGCCTGTGGCAACTGCACGGCTATCGGCCGGGCCACGATCGGCGCGGTCACGATGAAGATGATCAACAGCACCAGCATCACATCCACCAGTGGCGTGACATTGATGTCCGCCAGCGGGCCGCTTCTTCCTGTGCTACTGAACGCCATGTGCCGCTCCCTGCAGCCGGGCCGTTCGCCCAAGCTCGACACTACGTCGCCCGCAGGCTCGCGAGGCAGTGCCTGCAGCACGAGCATTCAGCTGCCGTTGCCGACCCATCGCGTGCACGCAATGCGAAACTGAATTCAGCCATTGCCCGCTATGCTGCCCGCCATGACCCGACGCTCTTCGACCGCCCTGTCCCTGCTGCCCTTGGCCACCACGCTGCTGATCGGCTGCGCCAATGCCCAGTCCCTCGACGCCCAGAACGCGCAGCTGAAGGCCGCGATCGCTGCCGCCGAACGCGGCCAGTTCGATCCCGGCCAAGCCGCCGCACTCAGCCGCCATCCTGCATACGGCTGGCTGGAGTACGCCAACCTGCGCCGCAACATCGACACCGTCGATACCGCGCAGGCGCAGGCCTTCCTCAAGCGCTACGACGGCCAGGCCGTGGCTACCACCTTCCGCAGCGTGTGGCTGCCCTCGGTCGCACGCCGCCAGGACTGGCCGACCCTGCTCGCCAACTGGGCGCCCACCGACAACGCCGGCCTGCGCTGTGCGCAGCTGACCGCGCGCCAGGTGACCGGCAAGGTTGATCCGCAGTGGATCAGCGAAGCGCAGGATCTGTGGCGCAAGAACGGCAAGTCGCTGCCGGACGGCTGTGATGCCGTTTTCGCCGTGCTGCAGGCGCAGGGTGGTCTGAGCGACGCGCTGCGCTGGGAACGCATCGATGCCGCCGCCGACGCCCAGCAACCCGCTGTGATGCGCAGCGCCGCACGGGGCCTGCCTGCCACCGACCTGGCGCTGGCCAGCAATTACGCCGCCTTTGTCGACAAGCCCAACGCCAGCGCGTTGAACTGGCCGCGCACCGAGCGCAGCCGGCGCATCGCCACCGATGGCCTGGCCAAGCTGGCCAAGGCCGATCCCGGCGCCACCGAACAGCAGCTGCCGCAGTACGCGCAGGCACTGGGCCTGAGTGCCGAGCAGCAGGGCCAGGTGCTGTACCAGATCGCACTGTGGACGGTGGCGTCCTACCTGCCCGATTCGGCGCGGCGCCTCAACGCGGTGCCGGAATCGGCGTACGACGAACGCCTGCACGAGTGGCGCGTGCGCGAAGCGATGTCGCGCGGTGACTGGCCGGCGGCGCTGACCGCGATCCGCAAGATGGGCAGCAAGCAGCGCAGCGACCCGCGCTGGCGCTACTTCGAAGGCCGCATGCTGGAGAAGACCGGCCAGGCCCAACAGGCGCAGCCGCTGTTCCGCGAGGCCGCGCGCGCACCGACCTTCCATGGTTTCCTCGCCGCCGACAAACTGCAGCAGGGCTACACGCTGTGCCCGTGGAAGCCGAACGACAGCGCGCAGGCTCAAACGGTGATCGCGCGTGATCCGGCGATCCAGCGCGCGATGGCGCTGTACCAGATCGATCGCGCCGGCTGGGCCGTGGCCGAATGGAACAGCGCGCTGTCGCGCTTCGATGACACCCAGCGCCGCCTCGCCGTACGCGTGGCGCAGGACAACGGCTGGTTCGACCGCGCCGTGTTCGCGCTCGGCAAGCAGCCGCAGGAACAGCGCCTGTACGACCTGCGTTTCCCGCTGCACCACGACGCCACCATCCGTCGCGAATCGGCGCGCAACGCGATCGATCCGGCCTGGGTGGCGGCGGAGATCCGCGCCGAGAGCACCTTCACCCCGCGCGCGCGCTCGCCTGCCAATGCCATGGGCCTGATGCAGGTGCTGCCGGCCACCGGTGCCGGCGTGGCCAAGTCGATCGGCCTGACCGGCTACGGCGGTGCCGACAGCCTGTACGACCCGGACACCAACATCGCCATCGGTACCGCCTACCTGCGCCAGCTGATGAACAAGTACGACGGCCTGCCGTACGTGACCATCGCCGCCTACAACGCCGGCCCGACCCCGACCGCACGTTGGCAGGGCCAGCGCCCGGGCTTTGATCCGGACCTGTGGATCGAGACCATCAGCTACAAGGAAACCCGCGAGTACGTCGCCCGCGTGCTGGCCTTCAGCGTGATCTACGACTGGCGCCTCAATGGCGATGCACTGCCGCTGAGCGACCGCCTGATGGGCCGCCTGGTGGACAAGCGCAAGAGCTTCAGCTGCGCCGCCAACGCTGACCAGG
>NZ_JAOCFV010000086.1:0-15364 GCF_029842145.1 Stenotrophomonas sp. GD03794 | reverse complement strand
CCCTCTGTCTTTCGTAACCGGCGATGCCGATGTCCCTTGCCGCCGATGCCGTGCAGCCCACCTCTGATACGCCGATGATCCGCCGCCGCGATGCGGTCGCGCCCGGCAGCTGGCCGGAGGGCACGCTGCCGCTGCTGGCGCGGCTTTACGCCAGTCGTGGCGCAGGCACACCGGAACTGGCGCTGCCGAAGCTGGGCAGCCTGCATGCGCCCGAGCTGCTGACCGGCATCGATGATGCGGTGGGACTGCTGGTCGAGGCCATCGCCAACGATAAGCGCATCCTGGTGGTCGGCGATTTCGACTGCGATGGTGCTACCGCCTGCGCGGTCGGTGTGCGTGGCCTGCGCATGCTCGGCGCGCAGCATGTCTTCCACGCGGTGCCGAACCGCATGGTGCACGGCTATGGCCTGTCACCTTCACTGGTGGAGGAACTGGCCGAGCTGAAACCGGATCTGCTGGTGACGGTCGACCACGGTATTGCCTGCCACGCGGGCGTGACCGCGGCCAAGGCACGTGGCTGGCAGGTGCTGGTCACCGATCACCATCTGCCGGGCCCGCAGCTGCCGCCGGCCGATGTCATCGTTGATCCGAATCTGGATGGCGATGCCTTCCCCAGTAAGTCGCTTGCTGGCGTCGGCGTGATCTTCTACGTGCTGATGGCGCTGCGCCGGCAGATGCGCGAGGCCGGCGTCTTTGCCGATGGCAAGGGGCCGGACCTGACCACGCTGCTGGACCTGGTGGCGGTGGGCACCGTTGCCGACCTGGTGGCACTGGATCCGAACAACCGTGCGCTGGTCAGTGCGGGCCTACGCCGTCTACGCGCAGGGCAGGGCTGTGTCGGCCTGCGTGCGCTGATCGAAGCCAGCGGCCGCGACGCTGCGCGGCTGACCGCGACCGACATCGGCTTCGCACTCGGCCCACGCCTGAACGCTGCAGGCCGGCTTGAGGACATGGCGCTGGGCATCGCGCTGCTGCTGACCGAAGACCCGCGCCAGGCGCGCGACATCGCGCAGACGCTGGAGCAGATCAATTCGGAACGGCGCGCCGTGCAGCAGTCGATGACTGACGACGCCGAGCAGGCGTTGACCCGCGTGGTGCTGGACATGGCCGGCCAGCGACCGGTGGCGGCCTGCCTGTTCGACGCCGATTGGCACCCGGGCGTGGTCGGCCTGGTCGCGTCGAAGATGAAGGATCGCCTGCATCGCCCGGTGATCGCCTTCGCGCCTGCAGAACCCGGTGCCGACACGCTGCGTGGCTCGGCGCGCTCGATTCCCGGCCTGCACATCCGTGACGCACTGGCGCTGGTCGATGCGCGGCATCCGGGTCTGATCGAACGTTTCGGTGGTCACGCCATGGCGGCCGGCCTCAGCCTGCGGCTGGATCACGTCGATGACTTCAAGGCGGCCTTCGTGGCTGTCGTGCTGGAAATGCTCGACCCGGCGGCACTGCAGCAGCAGGTGCTGAGCGATGGCGAACTGGCCGCCGACGAGCTCGACCACCGCCATGCCGACGCGCTGCGCCTGGCTGGGCCGTGGGGTCAGGGCTTCCCCGAACCGCTGTTCGATGGCCACTTCGAAGTGGCCAACTGGCGCGTACTGAAGGAGCGCCACCTGAAGCTGGAACTGCGCCTGCCGGGCGTGCCTGGCACGATCAATGCGATCCATTTCGGCGGCTGGCACGGCAACGCACCCGGCCGTCATGTGCATCTGGCCTATCGACTGGCCTGCGACGACTATCGCGGCGGCAGCGCCATCCAACTGATCGTCGAGCACTGCCTGCCTGCATGAGAAAAAGGGGACGGAGGGGATTAAGTCGCAAGTGGCAAACAAGGCACAAGCGACTTAATCCCCTCCGTCCCCTTTTTATGTGGCGTCAGCGGACCTCGCTGACCAGCATCGGCAGTTCCCACGTACCACCGGGTACGCCGCGGCACAGACCTGCCGCAATTTCCGAGGTGGCGACGAAGGCCGTGCCATTCCACGTCCAGGCTGCGTGCGAAATGCAGTCAGCGAGGCCGCGGCCCTTCTGCGCGGCAACGATCTGGCCATCGTCGTAGTCGATTGCATCGCTGGTCACCCACTGTGCCTGGAACGGCGGCTGTGGGCGGGCCACCCAGTAGCCATCGCCGCTGTTGTAGGCCGCTCGCCAGCAGGGCACGTTGACCAGCACGTGCTGTGCGTCCAGGCGGCGGACCTCCAGCGGCGAGTTGCTCAGCGGAATATCGGCATCGGTTTCCTGCAGGCCTTCGCAGTTGTCGCCCTCCAGCGTGGCACGCAGTGCCGCGCGCAGGGCGGGTGAAGCAGCCAGTCGTGCAAACGCAGGATCGTCCGGGGGCGAGTCCAGGGTAGCGGCCTTGCGCACCACCGGCACCGGCAGGGCGGCGGGGACGCTGGATTCAGGCGTACTGCCCTTGCGCATCACTGCGCCGGCTGTACCGAGGCGACCCTGATACTCATCGATCTTCAGCAGCACGGCTGCCGCACCCTTGTCCGACAGTGACCAGCGATGGCCGGCGCCATCGGTCACGCTGATCCCGCCATCGCGCACCAGCGCGGACAACAGCGCGCTGGTCTGCGCGGCATTCAAGCCATGCGTGCCTTCGCCCCTGGTGGGGGCCAGCACACCCAGATCCTGCTGCTGGATGCGCAGGTGCAGCGGGCCCTTGGGCTGGGGCTGGCCCTCTTCCGGCTGCAGCGACAGGCGTCCCTGTATCGCCTGGTTGGGGCCGCCCCTGCGGGTGAGCAGCACGCTCAGGGGGCTGTCTTCGTCGGTGGCGTAACCGGCGGCGCGGCAGGTCAGGGTGTTGTCACAGGCCACGACCCAGTCGTGGTGCTGGAAGTACAGGCTCTTTGCCGGAGCTGCAGCGCCGGTTGCAAGAGGGCAGACCAGGAACAGCAGGGCAGGAAACAGGAAGGAACGCATGGGTGTCCATACACATGGGCGGGGCCATATGGTGCCTACCGATGCGCGTCGCGACCAGCCTGAATGAGAGGGTCTGAGGGTGCCGATCTGTGATGGAATTCGCGCTGTCTTGAAAATACTTAATGAATTCATCTCCTTATCCAGCCGCGGATGTGTCAAAAAGCTGGCGCATGTCACACGGCAATGGCAAAGTCAGGCCACGACCAACATGGGACGACGGAACGCCCGATGTACGCCGAATCACTGCTCCCCGGCGCTGTGCTGCAGCGCCTGCACCAGGACCGACGCCTGATCCGCGTCGAAACCGCCTTGGACCCGGACACGTTCCTGGTCAAACGCTTCGAGGGAAGCGAGGCGGTGTCGAACCCGTTCACCTACCGTATCGACCTGCTCTCGATCCAGCCGCGGCTGGAACTGAAGCAGCTGGTCGGGCAGCCGCTGCGCCTGCAGCTGGGCGATGAGTTCGGCAATCGCAGCGTGCACGGCTACGTGCGCGAGTTCGCCAGCACCGGGCAGCAGGCACAGTTCAGTGCCTACCGCGCCGAGCTGGCGCCCTGGTTCGCCTTCCTCGACTACACCTGCAACTGCCGCATCTTCCAGGACCGGAACGTGCTGCAGATCATCGAAGAGGTGTTCGCCAGCTACGCGCAGCTGGCGAAGTTCCGCTACGACCTCAACGCCGGCAAGCTGCCGCCGTTGCCGTACTGCGTGCAGTACAACGAATCGGATTTCGCCTTTGTCAGCCGCCTGCTGGAGGACGCCGGGCTGTACTACAGCTTCGTGCACGATGACGAAGGCCACACCCTGGTGATCAGTGATGATTCGACGCTGAGCACCGTGCACGGTGAACCACGCCCGATCGCCTTCGTGTCCGACCAGGGCACGCTGGCCAGCACCGGGCTGCACCGCTGGGGCGCGCGTCGACGGGTCGGGCCCAGCGTGCAGACCCTGCGCAGTTTCGATTTCAAGCAGCCCAGCCAGTCGCTGGACGGCAACCAGGGCAACCAGGTGCCGCTGGGCCTGCTGCCGCCGCTGGAGCAGTACCGCTACGATGGCGCGGCACGCTTCACCAACAGCCGCATCGGCCAGGCATTGGCGGCCGTGCGCAATGAAGAGGTGGCGTGGCCGACCAAGCTGTTCGAATGCGCCGGCAATGCCGGTGAGCTCGACGCTGGGTCCTGCTTCGAACTGCAGCGGCATCCGGATTTCATCGGCCGTGACGACACTGATCGCAGCTTCTTCGTGGTCAGCGTGCAGCGCGAAGGCCACAACAATTTCGCCGCCGACTTCGGCAGCGCCGAAGCGCCCAGCGTTGAAGTGCAGGCGGAAGTCCTGCGCCGGCGCATCCCGTACCGCCCGCTGCGGCGCACGCCCTGGCCGCGCATGCCGGGCCCGCAGACCGCGACCGTGGTCGGCCCGCCGGGAGAAGAACTGCATGCCGATCGCTATGGTCGGGTGAAGGTGCAGTTCCACTGGGACCGGCAACTGGATCGCCGCGAGAACGCCTCATGCTGGATCCGCAGCGCCAGCCCCTGGGCCGGTGCCGACATGGGCGGTGTCTCGCCACCGCGCGTCGGCCAGGAGGTCATCGTCGATTTCCTCGATGGTGACCCGGACCGGCCGATCATCACCGGCCGCGTCTACAACGAAGACAACATGCCACCGTTCGGCATGGAGGTCAGTGGCCTGAAGTCGAAGACGGTCAAGGGCGCCGGCTGGAACGAGATCACCATGCACGATGGTGCCGGTGGCGAGCTGCTGAACATGCGCGCGCAGCGCGACATGGTCACCACCGTGCTCAACGATCAGAACGCCAGCGTCAAGAACAACAAATCCACCTCCGTCTCGGTCAATCACCGCATGGACGTGGGCTCCAACCAGGACATCAGCGTTGGTGGCAATCGCGGCATCACCGTCACCGGTACCGACACCCTGGGCGTCACCGGCACCCGCACCACCAACGTGACCGGTGCAGTCACCGAGAAGTACGAGAGCGGCGAAACCAAGACGATCGTGGCGTCTGGCTACACCGAAACCATCACCGGCGATTTCAAGACCACGCTGACCGGCAACTACACCAGCCAGCGCACCGGCACCTGGACCGAGACGGTGACCTCCACCTCCAGCCGCACCGTCGGCGGGCTGGTCACGGAGACGCTGAAGGCAGCACGTGAAGTGACCATCACCGGCCAGGACAAGCGCAAGGTGCAGGGCAAGGTGGACGACAGCAACGTCGGTGAGCGCGTCATCGATGTCACCGGCAACTTCAGCCAGGATGCCAGCGGAACCCATAGCCAGGGCTCAGACGGCGTGATGAGCCTGGAGTCGGCAGTCAAGCTCACCAGCAAGGTCGGCGGCTCGGTCATCGAGATCACCGACAGCGCGATCAAGATCACCGCCGGTGGTTCGGAAGTGGTGATCGACGCGGGCGGTGTCTCGGTCAATGGCAGCGAGATCAAGCTCAACTGCTGAGCCGCACGGGAGAAACACGATGCAGGATACCCCCATGCTGCGCGGCCTGAACGCATTGCGCGATGCTTGGTTGGAGGCAAGTGCCGACAGCAGCCGGCGCTTGCTGGTCTGGCGCCTGCCTGCCGCCGCCAGCCGGCTGCTGGCCGCGTTTTTCGAGATGCAGCGCCACGACGCCGGCCGCGATACGCCGGACTACTTCCTGCGCATCGATACCGCCTATGAGCTTGGCTTCCGCTACAGCCGGCAGCTCAAGCAGGACCTGCTGGACCGCTACCTGGCCAGCCAGGAGGATCTGCGTGCGCAGCAGGTGACGCTCGGCTGGCGTGGCCCGCACGAAGGGCATCCGGACAGCGCACAGGGTGTCGTCGAGGTGCTGGAGAGCTTCATCGAGCATCATGGCGAACACCTGCGCCTGCTGGCGGCGGTGCTGGAACCGGAGCGCTGTGTGCCCGGCGAGGGATTCGAACGCTGGGTGGACGCCGCGCTGGCCGCCAGCCCTGGCCAGCGCCTGCGTCTGGTACTGGTGGATACCGAGGAGGATCCGCGCTGGCAGTCGTTGCTGGAACGGCACGGCAGGATCGCGCGCGTGGTCAGTGCGCCGATCGATATGTTCGGCATCGCCCGCGATACCGCCGCACAGTCTGGCGGCCGCGGCCCGGAAGTGCTGTACCGGCAGCTGCTGGCCGACCTGATGCTGCTGCTCGAACGCGGCAGCCCTTCCCAGGTGGTTGCCCGCGCAGAGCGCGCACAAGGGCTGGCGCAGCGGCAGGGGTGGCAGGACCAGCAATCGGTGGTGCAGATGATGGTGGCCGGTGCATGGTTGAAGCACGGCGATCACGGCCAGGCGATCAACAGCTACCGCCAGGCGCGCAGCGCGGCCGAGGGCGCGCGCGCGAGCGGCAATCCAGCCGCGCCGGAACTGGTGATGCAGAGCTGGTTCGGCGAGGCCGGTTGCTGGTTGGCCGCCAAACAGCCCGAGCGTGCTGCGCAGACCTACCTGCAGGCCTCGACGTCGGCGGCCAGCATTCCGCATCCGATGTTCGCGTTGGAGGGCCAGCGCATGGCTGGCTGGTGCCAGTTGCAGTCGGGCCAGCGCGAAGCGGCGCGCACCCAGTTGCTGGAGGCGATCCGCATCGCCAAGCCGCTGGCACCGGCCGACCGCAAGGCCACCACGCTGCCGCAGGCGCTGTGGGACCTGCTGCAATTGCAGGACGCGCGCCGCTGCGAATCGCTGCAGCAGGTGGCCGCGGAGTACCTGCAGGCCAGTACCGGCCTGCTGGAAAAGGCCGATGCACAGGGCCGCGCGCTCGGCCCGCGCCCCGCACGGCCGGCATTGGACGCCATCGACGCAGCGCTGGATGCCGCGCTGGAGCGTGGTTTCCACCGCGCCCAGCAGGAGCGCGAGCGGTTGATCCAGGGCGGCGATGAGTTCTTCCGCAAGATCGTGGCCGTCGGCCGCGATTTCCTCGACCCGGGCTGGAACGGCCTGCCGGCCATCGAACACCCGCTCGATCACGAGATACCGGTGTGGAGCGAGCCGCCGGCGATGCAGCCGTTGCCCGATCCCAGTGGCCTGCTGCAGGCGTCCGCGGCGGCGCCGACCGGGCCTGCCGTTACAGGAGTGGCTGTTGCATGAAGTCGAACAAGACCGTGGTGATGCTGGTGGCCATCGTGCTGGGCATCATCGTCGTGACCTGGATCAGCGCCGAGTACCGTGACGAAGTAAAGGCGTTCCTGCGCGCGTTGTTCCGCGCCTTGTAAAGCAACAGGGAGTGTTGCCGTGAGCATCGCCGCCAAGCATTTCGATCCGCAGCTGGGCATCGACATCCACATGTACGCGGTGCCGCCGTGCCCGCTGCCGACGCCGCATATCGGCCTGGTGCTGGATCCGTTCGACTACATTCCGTTCATCGGCTCGACCATCAAGGTCAACGGTGTGCATCGCGGTACTGCCGGTACCGGCGGCCTGGACATCCACATTCCACTGGGCGTGTGGGGCCCGCCGCTGGCCGCGCCGATGGGGCCGCAGTTCGACGGCGAAGAAATCTTCATGGGCAGCCGCACGGTGTCGGCCGATGGCGAGCCGTTCTCGCGGCTGGCGATGCCGGTGCTGGACTGCAACCTGGCCGGGATGATCAACCCGTTCCGGGTGAAGAAGCCGAAGAAGCCGCTGCGTGCGATGTCACTGCCGACCGGCCTGAACGTGGCCATTCCCACCAGCGTCAAGGTGGGAGGACCGCCGACGGTGTCATGGACCGCGCTGGCGTTCCGCGCCGCGTTCGCCGGACTGGGCAAGCTGCGCAAGAGTGCGTTCTTCCGCAAGAAGATGGATGCGTTTGCCAACTGGCGGCGCGGCAAGTGGGGCCATCTGCCCTCCGGCTTCCTGAAGTGCAAGGTGCTGCGTGCCGAGCCGGTGGATATCCGCGATGGCAGCGTGGTAGTCAGCCACCAGGACTTCGACATTCCCGGGCGGCTTGCCTTCGCCTGGCAGCGCAGTTATGGCTCGCGCCGGGCGGGTGAGCCGGGACTGTGCGGTGCTGGCTGGCAGACGCCGGCCGACATCCGCCTGGAGCTGCTGGACGACGGCAGCGTGTGGCTGTCCGGGCCGGACCAGGTCGCCTTCTTTCCTGAGCTGCCGCCGGCCGATGGCGACGCCGGAGCGATCCTCGATTTCGTCGATGGCGCGCGCCTGCTGCGTCGGCGCGGGCAGTGGCAGGTGCGCTTCAAGAGTGGCCTGAAGTATGTGTTCGGCGGCGAACTGCCGGCAGGCGTGAGCGCGCTGCCGAATCCACAGTCCTGGCCGATCGAGCGCATCGAGGACGCGCACGGCAACCACTGGCGGTTCGAGCGTCGCGACGGCCATCTGGTGCGCATCGTCGAGAGTGGCATCGGTGACCTGCAGGGCCGTTTCATCGAGGTGGAGGCGCGCCACGGCCGCATCGACCGCATGGCGCTGCATGACCCGGCCACCGGCCTGGTGCATCCGCTGGTGAGCTACCGCTACAGTGGCGAGGGTGATCTGTTGGCGGCCGTCGATGCGCTGGGCGCGCCGCGCACCTTCGCCTACGAGCAGCACCGCATGGTGCGGCACACCGACCGCGTTGGGCTGTCCTTCCATTACGCGTTCGACGCGCAGGGCAGGGTGGTGCATTCGTGGGGCGACGGTGGCCTGTACGATTATCACTTCGAGTACGACGCGCTGCTGCGCGAGACCCGGGTAACCGACTCGCTGGGCCACCTGAGCGTGGTCAAGTTTGACGAGAACCAGATGCCGCTGTGCGAGATCGATCCGCTCGATGGCGTGACGCTGTTCGAGTACGACGATTTCGGGCGGACCGTGGCGGTGACCGATCCGGAAGGACTGCGAACGGCGTTTGCCTATGATGCGCATGGCAACCTGATCTGCCTGACCCGCGCCGATGGCACGTCGATCCAGATGGAGTACGACCTGGACGACCATATGGTGTCGCTGCGGACGCCGGATGGTTTCGATTGGCAACAGGCGTATGACGGCCAGGGCTTGCTGGTCAGCCAGACCGATCCATTGGGTGCAACCACACGCTTCGAGTACGACCCTCAAGGCCAGTTGGAGTCGCAGACCAACGCGCGCCAGGCGGTCACACGCCTGCGCTATGACCGTCATGGGCTGGTGGCTGCCGTCATTGATGCGCTCGGCCATGAGAACCGCTTCGAGCACGATCCGCTCGGCAACCTGCTGCGCCAGGTGGATCCGTTGGGGCAGGTCAGTCGCTACGAGTACGACGCCAAGGGGCGCCTGCTGGCCACTGCTGGCCCCGATGGGAACGGTGTGCGCTGCGAGTACGATGCCGAAGATCAGCTGGTGCGCTACACCGATGAAGCGGGCGCGCAGACGCGGCTGCAGTACGTGGGCATCGGACAGATCGGCAAGCGCCTTCAGGCCGATGGCCACAGTGTGGAGTACCGCTACGACACCGAGGAGCAGCTGGTCGCGGTCATCAACCAGCGCGGCGAAACCTACCAGCTGGTGCGCGATGCGCTGGGACGCATCGTCGAGGAGGTCGACTACTGGGGCCAGTCGCGGCGCTACAGCTACGATGCTGCCGGGCGACTGACGGCGACCCTGGATCCATTGGGTCAGCGCATCGCCTTCACCACCGACAAGCTTGGGCGCATCACCCGCAAGACGCTGCCGGATGTGCGCCATCCTGGCCAGCAGGTACAGGAGCACTTTGTCTACGACGTGCAGGGGCAGATTGTCGAGCTGCGCAATCCGGCACGCACGGTGAAGCGCGTGTATGACCCGCTGGGCCAGCTGCTGGAAGAGCTGCAGGATGGCTTCCGTGTCGGCTATGCCTATGACGAAGTGGGCAACCGCGTACTGCGCGAGACTTCAGCCGGTAACCGCGTAGCGTTTGGCTACGACCTGCGCGACCAGACCGTATCGGTAGCCATCAATGACGAATCGCCGATATCGATGGAGCGCGACGCGCTGGGCCGCACCACGCGCGAGCAGTTAAGCCCGCACTTGCAGCGCGAGTTCACCTACGACAGCCGCAACCTGCTGACCTCGCAGTCGATACTGAAGGATGCTGCACCGCTGTTCGAGACGCGTTACGACTACGACCGCAGTGGCAACCTCACCAAGCGCAGCGACAGCGCACAGGGCGTGGACGAGTACCGCTACGACGCGATCGGGCGCCTGCTGCAGCACATCGACCCGATGGGAAGGGTCGAGCGCTACTTCAACGACCCGGCCGGCGACCGGCTGCGCACTGAAGTGAAGCAGGTGCAGGCGCGGAAGTTGGTAGGCGGCGACGATGACGACCTGACCACCTGGACGCGTGAAGGCACCTATCAGGGCGTGCACTACGTCTTCGACCGGGCAGGCGATCTGGTGCGCAAGGGCGCACCGCAAGGGGATGCGCCGGATGACCTGACGCTTATCTGGGATGCCAACCATCGGTTGGCGGAGAGCCGCCGCAATGGGCAATCAACGTACTACGGCTATGACCCGCTGGGGCGGCGGGTGTTCAAGCGCAACCCGGCGCAGACGACGTGGTTCTTCTGGGATGGAGACGCGTTGCTGGGTGAGGTGCAGCAGGCGAATGACGCCGAAGAGGCGGCGCCGGTGTGGGTGGGGAATGTAGCCAGCCTGGTAGAGATGAGGCGGCGGCAGCGGAGGCTTGAACGGGTGCATGACCGGGTGCGGGAGTATGTGTACTACCCGGGGACGTTTGTGCCGTTGGTGTGGGTCAGACCTCTCGATCTAGAGAAGATATCTGGTCCAATTTCGGAGGTATCAGAAGCCCTCGATCCTCTGCACGAGGCTGCATCGTTTGTCGCCCCTCTTGATCCGCCAAGTGCAGTAGGGCGTGAGGTAGAGCAAAGGACAACGTCTCGCTCGTTTGGTGGTGGACTTGGGCAGTTGGGTGCATCTTCCTTGGGATTCAGGGGGTCTGCGTGTACCGACAAGCTTGAATCGACTGCTTCTCCGACATCCGGGCAGCTCAATCGTTCGGCAGAGAGCAGGAAGGGCTCCAGTTTGACCTTCCCGACCGGAAAGGCGCCGGCTAACTCCGCGTCGCTGGCGGATCAGTCCGCATGCAGTACTGCTCGGGCGGGCCTATTTGTGGTGGATCCGAATGGAGCGGCAGTTCGAGCGCTGGATGTGTCAGGAGTAGAGGAGTGGGCAATAAGATACGGGTCATGGGGCGCCGATGAGAACAGCACCCAGGGGGGGATGGAGTTCTTTGTTCGCCTGCAAGGGCAGTATCGGGACATTGAGACAGGTCTCTACTACAATAGAAACCGATACTTTGATCCGCTGGTCGGTAGCTTCATATCTCCGGATCCGCTCGGCCTCGATGCGGGAGAGTGCATATACGAATACTCTCTAAACGCGATTACGTACTGCGATCCGCTGGGTCTGAAGTACCGGAAGACTACGGCGAGTGATGGTAGAACCGTTTATCAGAATGATGATGCATTCAATCCTCATAGAAAGGTGTCGTGGGAAGATGCAGAGACGGGTGAGTTCAGGCGTGGTACGAATCTTGATCGAATGTCCGAGGGCTTGGCGCCCATTGGCAAGGATGGGCGGCCAGTTCAGTTGCACCATCTGACCATGACCGAGGCGCCCGGGATGAATGGGCGGAGAGGTTCCTTGGCTGAGGTGAAGGCATCCATCCATTCGAAGTATACATCAATTCTCCATATTCCTTTCCCGAGGAATCCAAACAACAAGAGGCAGACCTTGCCTCGATATCCGAGTTTTAGAAGAAATAACGATGGAAGCGCGTCCCTGCTGGCAAGTCAATTCGATAGCTTCAGGGAGTCATATTGGAAGGCGAGAGCGCAATCAATAATTGCTGGCTGCCGACAATGAGGTGTGTTCATGTTTGATAATCTGGAGGCGCTGGTGGCGCAGCACCCGCGAGTCAAGGTGTTTCCTGGGCGGCAGGTTGAACCTGGCCTTATCCGGGAGGCAGAAGCTGAGCTGGGGATTCCATTGCCTGATTCGTACAAGGAGTGGTTGCTCAAGTATGGGAATCTGAGGGTCGGCGCTTATCCTGTTCTGACCCTTGCACCTCGCGATGTGCGTGAAATTTCGGATAGTGATCTGATCTACAATTTTAGACTGGATTCACGTGATGGCGACCTGCCGGGCGGGTATATCTCAATTCATTTGCCGGATGCGGATGAATCATTCTATTTCGATACCAATAATGGGCTGGTTGGTGGAGAGTATCCAGTTGTCAGGCGGGATTGGTCTGACGGATCTTATGAGCCGTTTGCCGATAGTTTTATGGGCTTTCTAGAGGAGATTGTTCGGCAGTCTTGATGTGATTTTTGATTTCGTGTGTCACAAATGAATGATGGAATTTGATGCGGTTCGATTTGGTTCCAGAATTTGAACGTGTTGATGAAAGGATTGCTGGAATATCGTGCCTCAGGGTCATTCCTGGTCGCGCTGTTCCTTCCCGGCGGATGGAGGATGCAGGGGAGTGCTTGGCCTGTCTCGGTCGCTGTCCCATAAGGCGTGGCTAGCTGAGTGTGGAAGCTCTTTCATAGGCTCGCCCGCAGCTTCGGCTCACCCGAGTGGAGCGCGAGCTTGCCGGCGTTTGGGGCAGTTGAATGCCAAAGAAGATCAAGATTGAGGGCGGTGATGCATTCGCAGCTGCGCCGCCCGGAAGCGGATATGGAGTCGGTCGGCTGATCTAGTGAATCGGATCGAAGACGGCCGGCGCAGTTCATTGACCTGGAGCTGGACGTTCCGAGCCGAAGGACTCAGTTGCTGGGTAGGGTGGCGCGATACCTTTTCACAACATCGCAACGCTTCGCATGGAAGACGGCACCTGGCGTCTACGGAGTTTGGGAGAATGAGCAGGGAGATCGGATCGATCTATCGAGGGGCAGGGACAAACAAGCAGAAATCAGATCGAGCATGGGCCTTGTTGGAGGGCGCATGCAGAAGCTGATTTCTCCCTGTTCGTCTGTCTTCTCATACGATCCCCGATGGGCAGAGGTGCGCCTTGGGGCTGAGCCCGCGCTCTACTACATGGGCGCCAGTTCAAGCTTCTTTGTCGATCAGAATCCAATGGGAGACCGCATTCTGGCTCCTGCTGCAGACATTGAGGTTGATCAGTCGGTCGGCGCTCTGAGATTGACGTCGACCGATAAGGGCGAGCCCGTCGAGTACGTGGTGTCCGCGGGGTGTGACTTCGACCGTCTCATCTTTGAGCTTGTGCATGCGCTGAAGGATTCGGGTCTAGCACCAGGCGAGACCGATGACAAAATTGATGTGGCCTGTGAGGGCGGTCTGATAAAGACGTGTTACATCACTCGCGTGTTTGAGGGGGATGCGCCTAGATCGCTGCGTATTGTCCGTAAAGATGAGGGTATTCATGTCGTCATTCCTAGTCCGCGATATCAAGCTCGCGTCACTTCCTTGATGATGAGTGGTGCTGAGCTGTTCATTGGGACCGATGACGGAGCAACCATGAAGCGTAAGCTCACTCTTCACCAGTCCATTCTAATGTTCTTCACAGGTGTGGTTGACGAATTGAGAGAAACTTCAGGTTGTGACTAAATTTAAGGGGATTGTTGATCGCACCCTGTCGCGATTGGGGCTGTGGAGTGCAGATGGAAGTGACGTTGAGCGGAAGGTTGGGCGGGCCAGAGGTGGGGATGAAGTATCAACCTGGGATCGTCCAGGCACGCGCTAGATTGAAGTCTGCTTTCGCAGAGCTGTCTATTGATGGTCTGGAGACGATCGATGTTGAACTGTGGATCAGTGGCAGTTTGACAGAGTATTGCCCGGAAGGGATTTCATCGTCGGTTAGATTCTATGCCAAGAAAAAGAGTGTTCTGCTTGCTGTCTGCGTTGGAAAGGACGAGGCAACGTCCGTCGATGATGATTGTGCTGCATCGGCAATTGGAGGTTGGCTGACGCGCGGTTTCGAAAGTGCAAAGCTGCCGCGCAGTGCCGGTAGGATTGATTTCTCGGGCGTTGCTGGCGCCGTGAATCTCTGTTTCGCTTGATTGATCCGGGAGGCCTGGTGTGTCCTGATTGGAGTTCCTGTTTTGAGCGACTTGATGAAATGATCGCTGGATCAGCGCGGGCAAGGGTGTTTCCCGGTCGCGCTGTCTCTCCGGAGCTTACGGAGGATGCAGAGAGGGAGCTTGGGTTGGCTCTGCCCGTTTCCTACAAGGCTTGGCTTGGTGAGTTTGGCAACCTGTTTGTAGGTCCAGATCCCGTGTTCGGTCTCGCCGATGCGGAGAACCGTGACGTGGCTGATGACGATCTGGTCTACAACGCTCGCTTGGTCGAGGAGAACGGGTTTCCTCCCGTAGGCCTGATTCCGATTTTCGTTCCGGACTCGGATGAAGCCTTCTACTTCGATACATGTGAAGGATTGAAGGATGGGGAGTATCCAATTCTTCGGTACGACTACAATACCGGGGAGTTCGAGTTCTCTTCTCCATCATTCTTTGATTTCCTGATGGACCTCGTTCGTCACTCAGGGTAAAGAAGTTCTTGCTCTCCAGTTCCTCGCCTTGCCCCGTTCACAGCGGTGTCGCTGTAGCGCTGTGGTCTTACGCCATGGGTGAAGTGGCGGCCCCGTCGACTACCTCTCGCGTTGCGCAATTCGGTGCTGATGTTGAAGCGCCGCTATGAGCGTGTATTCATTCACATCATGTGTGGTGTCTTCATTGGTCTCTGTGGTGGACTGGAATATGCGAAACATTGATGATCAAGAATTCAAGATGGTGTTCGATCAAGGTGGTAGCGTCTTCGAGGCGGTACGGATAGCAAACAGTAGTTTTGACAACTGCGGAATGTCGTTGTCCAAGCGCCCTTCAAGGATGAGTTCCGTTCGCGATGTAGTAGTGTCGAACTGTAAGGTGATCAACTCTGAGATCGGGCCGACAGTGTTCGAGGATGTCCAGGTCGAAGGGTTGGATGTGAATCCAATTCTCCTGCTCTGGTCCTGCTTCTATAAGAGGGTGTGTCTCGTCGGGAAGATTGGGAAGATCAGAGTCAATATCGAGCCCTCCGCGTTCTGCACAGATGCCGGAGTTCTCGCGGAATTTGCGGAACGGCGCGCGGCGTTCTATTCAAGCGTAGACTGGGCTCTGGACATCAGTCGGGCGAGGTTTGTCGACTTTGCCTGCAAAGGTGTTCCTCTCGCTTTGATCCGGAGAGATCCGGAGACTCAGGTGATAGTCCGGAAGCAGGACTTCTCCGGGGTCGATATGCTGGGAACTCAGTTCGCGAGTGCGTTCCCTGAGACGCACACAAGACTAGGCATCTTCGGTGAGTCGATTGCTGAGGAGGCGTTGCTTGTGGTGCCTTTGGCCGCACCAAGGAAGCGACGCGAAGACTGGGTAGGTGGGATCGCAGAGTTGAGGCGTTTGGGTATTGTCTCGGGTTAGGCGGGTTTTCGCTCATGCTCGGCTCTCTTCCCATTGGATTGTAGAGAGTTGG
>NZ_JAOCFV010000085.1:0-15666 GCF_029842145.1 Stenotrophomonas sp. GD03794 | reverse complement strand
GTGTGCGCAGGACAGCGCACACGAGCAAGGCGCCATCGAGCCCCCAGGGACGGGTTTACGGCGTGTCCTGCAGCCCCACACCTCCCCGCCCAACCCTCAGCAACCCAGAGCCGCTTTGGCTTTGGCTTTGGCTTTGGCTTTGGCCTCTGCAGGTGCAGGGCTGCAAGCCCTGCCAGAACACCTACGTCACCCAGCCTGCAATCACCAGCAGGGCGAGGATCGCCAGCCACAGCAGCAGCATCCGCCACACCAGGCTCATCGCATCACGCAGGTCCGGCAGCCGCTGCCACACCGGCAACAATCCCGCCTCGGTGTAATCGTGCGCATCCTCGCGTAGCTCGGCATTGACGCTGGCCCGCGCCACCGCGCCGAGGAAGCCGATGTTGCCGGCCAGGCGCTCGCCGTGGGCCTGGCGCCAGGCCTTCCACGCCGTATCGAAGTTGCCCACCAGCGCCATCGAAAACGCCATCAGCTGTGCCACCGGCCACTCGATCCAGCCCAGCAGGCGCTGCGCCAGCGCCAGCGGCTCCACCGGCACGCGGGCGCGCATCGGGCTTTCCGCCATCAACGCCAATAGCCGGTAACCCAGCGCACCGGCCGGGCCCAGCAGCAGGAACCAGAACAGCACCGCGAACCAGCGCCGCAAGGCGTTGAGCACGGTTGCCTCGACCAGTGACGGAATGTCCTCGCGCAGGCTGCCACCGGCCACCTGCAGGTTACGTACCGCGGCCTGGCGCGTCGCCGCGTCATCGGCATCGATGATCGCTTCGATATCGCGGTCCAGATCGCGCGGGCCCCAGCACCACGCCAGTACCGCCACGCCCAGCAGCAGCGACGGCAGGCCGAACAGCACCCCGCGCAGCAGCCACGCCAGCAGCGCCATCAGCAACAGCGGCGGCAGCAGTGCCAGGGCAACGCCGGCCGGTCCCTGCCAGGCCTTGCCACCGCGCGCGTCCAGCCAGCCCAGCCAACGCCGGAAGCCGTCGAAACGGCGCAGCGAGGCGGCAGCGGCCGGGGCAACATGGCCCAGGGCCAGTGCCACCAGCACGGCGGCCAGAGTGGTGAACATGGCAGGTCTCCCTACGAAACAGAACGCTCGGCGTCGCTACCTTACCTGTCGCAGCGACGCCCTCAGCGGTGACCCGCACTGTAACCCGGGCCGTGTTCAGGTGGCGGCAATACAGGCGCCACCATCAGCCCCGCTCAGCCCTTCTGCTGCCGGTACCAGTGTTCGATCAGGCCGCGCGAAATCGAGATCGGCGGCGACAGGCGGATGCCCTGGCCATCGTCCTCGACATCGCGGGCCAGCGCCGCGCCGACCTCGTCGGCACTGAACCAGCGCGCGTCTTCCAGCTCGCCGTCCACGGTCGGCAGATCGTCCTGCGCCTGCGCACGGAAGCCGACCATCAGTGCGCCCGGGAACGGCCACGGCTGCGAGCCCAGATACTGGCAGGCGGTCACCCGCACCTTGCTCTCCTCGTGCACTTCGCGCACCACGGTCTGCTCGAAGGTCTCACCCGGTTCAACGAAGCCGGCCAGTACCGAGTAACGACGCGGTGCCCAGTTCGACTGGCGGCCGAGCAGCAGCCGGCCCTGGTTCTCCACCGCCACGATCACGGCAGGATCGACCCGCGGATAGTGCTCGGTGGAACACTGCGCGCAACGGCCGACGAAGCCGCCACGGGCAAACGCCACAGCACCACCGCACACGCCGCAGAAGCGGGTGCGCGAATGCCAGTAGGACATGCCGCGGGCATAGCTGAAGGCGGTCGCATCGGCCATCGACCACAGCAGTGCGGCCTGGCGCAGGTCGAGGCGGCGCGGCGCGGTGACGGTAACGTTGGCGGCTTCGACCGAGAACCAGGCCTGCTCGCCACGCAGGCCGAGGAAGATCGCGGCACCGGGGCCACCGCCGATGTCGGCGCCGCTCAGCGCCAGTGGCTGATCGTCATCGCCAGTGAAGGCGCTGCCGTCCTGATCGAGCACGAGAATGCGCGCGCCCGGCCACAGGCGCGCCAGTGCATCGGCATCTTCGCGCAGGGCATCGGCGCGCTCCAGCGGTTCGCCAACGAAGGCGAAACCGGAAAGCGGCGAAGGAGTATTGGGCATCCGGCAAGCGTGCCGCCAATCGATGCGGGAGGCAAGGTCGGCGCTGTGCGCAATCTGCTGATGTGGGCGTGGAGGCACGGAACATCCACGCATGGCGTGGATCTACCGAGGTGCCAACCCTCGTTGGCACATGCCGGCCACAGGGTTCTTACATGCTGAAGCTGCTGCCGCAGCCGCAGGTGGTCTTCGCGTTCGGGTTGCGGATCACGAACTGGGCACCGGTCAGGCTCTCGGTGTAGTCCACCTCGGCGCCCATCAGGTACTGCAGGCTCAACGGGTCGACCAGCAGGGTCACCCCGCTGGTCTGCACCGCCAGGTCATCCTCGGCACGGTTCTCGTCGAACTCGAACCCGTACTGGAAGCCCGAACAGCCACCGCCTTCGATGTACACCCGCAGGGCCAGGTCGGGGTTGCCCTCTTCCTGGATCAGGGATTTGACCTTGGCGGCCGCCGACTCGGTGAAGTTCAGCGGGCGCTCCAGCGACTGGTAATCGGGCGCGGCAACCGGGGTGGCGCCGGGCAGGGAGACTAGCGTGCTCATGCCGTCAGCATGGGGGTGCCGGCGATGGCTTTCAAGCCATCGCCTCGGCCAGCTTGCGGCGTGCGGCGGTGTCGCCCTTGCCACCATTGGCGTCGTCGCCTTCCGGGGCCGGCAGGGCCGCCATCGGGGCGCTGGCATGGATCAGGCGGCCGTTCAGCTGGGCGCCCGCATTCATCTCCACCACCTGGTAATGGACGTTGCCATTGACCCGTGCGCTCGGGGTCAGCTCGACCTTCTCGGTGGCGTGCACGTCGCCGTCCAGACGGCCACTGATGACCACCACCTGGGCGCGGATCTCGCCCTCGATCACGCCATGCTCGGCGACCGTCAGGGTCGCGCCACTGGCGCCTTCGGCGGCGATCACCTTGCCATGGATGCGACCTTCCACATACAGGCCCCCACTGAATTCCACATCACCACGGATCACCACCTGGTTGCCGATCAGGGCATCCACCACCAGCTGGCCTTCACGGTTGGATTTGCTGCTTCCGAACATCTGCCTACTCCCCTTTGCTGGCCGGCGCACCGGCCTGTTTCCAGTCGAATACCTGGGTGGTACCCCCCGTACCACTCCCCAATGTCACCCGCACGCGTTGCGGGGTGAAGTCAGCCGGCAGCATCACGCTGCCGGTGATCTGCTGGAAGTACCGGAACGAGTAATCCTGTCCCGGCACCTTGCTGCGCTGGTGCAGATCATCCCAGCTGATCGTGGCCAGCTTGCCGTTCTTCACGCCTTCCACCGTGAAACGCATCTGCCCCTGGCTGATGGCGCCGCGGTTGAGGTTCTGGGTCAGCACGGCGGTGTACTGCCAGGTGCCGGCCGCTTCCGGGCTGAACTCGATCGAATGGGTGTTCAGGCCCTTGCGCTGGCTGGTCGAACCCACCAGGCGCTCATAGAAGGCAACGTCGGCACGCAGGCCGGCGATTTCCTCATCGCGCTCGGCCAGCGAGGACTGCACCTCGGTGTTGGCGGCGCGGCTGATGCGGTCGGAGGCTTCCAGCGTGGCCTGCTTCTGGCGCAGTTCGGTCAGCTGCGCCTGCAACGTCTCGGCACGCTTCTCGGCGGCCTGCAGGCGCTGGCCCTGGGCATCGCGCGGCGTGGCCATCCAGCAGCCACCCAGCACCGCCAGCACCAGGCTGAGCAGCCAGATGCCGCCGATCACCAGCAGGCGGCGACGGTCGGCCGGCGGTTGCGGCGCGCCGGGCAGGCGGACCTGCACGCGCATGGGAGGACGGTTGGTCATGGGTGGTTTCCGGGGCATCGCGAGGGCGACACCGGTACGGCCCCTGTGGCAAACGACGGGCTAGTGTATGACAGGACGAGTGGGTTTCCTGCGCAGTGGCCGGCCGCGGTCTGTGGCGTTCAGGCACGCCATCGTCGATAGTGTGGCCCCCTGCACAGTTCCGTCGCCGGAGCACCGCCATGACCGAAGCCCACCTGTTCGTGATCGGCATCCTGCTGGCCTGGCTGGCCGGCATCCGCGTCTACCTCACCGTGTTCGGCGTCGGCCTGGCCGGCCTGCTCGGCTGGGTCGACCTGCCGCCGGCCCTGCAGGCCACCGAATCGTGGTGGGTGCTGGGCACGTCCGCAGCGCTGGCAGTGACCGAATTCTTCGCCGACAAGATCCCCGGTGTGGATTCGGTCTGGGACCTGGTGCAGACACTCGCGCGCGTGCCTGCCGGCGCCTTCCTTGCCGCTGCCACGCTGTCGCCGGACGGCCAGCTGGGCACCGGCGCACTTGCCGCCGGCGCCGGTGTGGCGCTGGCCAGCCATGGCCTGAAGGCCGGCACCCGCGCCCTGCTCAATACCTCGCCGGAGCCTGCCAGCAACTGGGTCGCGTCCGCCGCCGAAGACACCGTGGTGATCGGCGGCCTCGCCCTGGCCCTGGCACATCCCTGGATCGCGCTGATCGTGGTGCTGGCCTGCAGCCTGGCCGGTGCACTGCTGGTGTGGCTGGTGTGGCGCGCCCTGTGGAAGGGCGTGCGCTGGCTGGCACGCAGCGCATCACCGGACAGTGCGCGGCAACCCGGTACCGGTTGATCCCCGGGCTTGTCGCATAATGGACGCGAACACCAGGAGCACCGATGGCCGCAAACGAATCCCCCGCGGGCGCCCGCCCGGGACGCGCTGAAACCCCTCCGGCCGATCATTGGCAACGCTGGACCGTCGAGACGGTCACCAGCGCTCCGGCAACACCTGTGGCGGTCATGCCGCAGAGCGCCGTTGCCGATGCTCCGTCGATCCACAGCGCACCACCGCCGCTTCCCGGCCCGGCCGTGCTGGCCGAGGCTGGCAACAACGACCAGGCACCGCCGCCGTCCGATTCGCCGTACCGCGTGCTGATCGTCGAGGACGATCGCGCCCAGGCGCTGTTCGCCCAGAGCGTGCTGCACGGTGCCGGCATGCAGGCGATCGTGCACAGCGATGCCGATGGCGCGCTGCAGGCGATCAGGGAACATCGCCCCGACCTGATCCTGATGGACCTGCACCTGCCTGGCCTCGATGGCATGCGCCTGACCGCGCTGATCCGCCAGCAACCCGGCCTGCAGCTGCTGCCGATCGTGTTCCTCAGCGGCGATCCGGACCCGGAGCGCCAGTTCGAAGTGCTCGACAGTGGCGCCGATGACTACCTGAGCAAGCCGATCCGCCCGCGCCACCTGATCGCTGCCGTGGCCAACCGCATCCGTCGCGCACGTGCGCAGGCCGCGACCCTGCCCGGTGCGAGCGGCGCACCGGCCACCAGCAATCCGGAAACGGGGTTGCCGACGCGTCATCACGTGCTGCAGCAGCTTAACGCTGCGCTCGCCCACCGCGACCCGGGCGGCGTGCTGTTCGTCGAAGTGTCCAGTGCGCTGGGGCTGCGCGAGCGCTATGGCTATGCGGCCTTCGAGCGTCTGATGGTGCAGGCCGGGCAGCGCCTGGCGGAAGCCGGTCACCCGCATCTGTTGGCACGCCTGAATGACAACAGCTTCCTGCTGCTCGTACGCAATACCGATGAGGACAGCCTGGAAGGTATCGCTGCGACGCTGCGCGAGCAGTTGTCGGCGCGCGCCTTCGTGATCCGCGACGATGAATCCGTGCACCTGCGCGGCGTGGTCGGCTACGCGCCGCTGTCGTCCGGCTTCGAGGATGCCAACAGTGCGCTGGAGGCCGTCGAACGCACCACCCTGCAGGCGCGCCTGCTCAGCGCCGGCGTGGCTGGCCACGTGCATCGCGACGTGATCAGCGAACAGGAGCACCTGGCGCTGCTGGAAGGCCAACTTGAGCTGGCCTATCAGCCGATCGTGGCTGTCGCCGGTGGCAACACCGCGCAGTACCAGCTGCTGCTGCGCCTGCGCCAGGCCGATGGCACGGTGCTGGCAGCCGGCCAGGTGATCCCGGCCGCGGAAGCCGCCGGGCGCATCGCCGACCTCGACCAGCAGGTGATGGATCACGCGCTGGGCCTGCTGGACCTGTACCGGCACGCAACGCAACCGCTGAACCTGTTCGTCTCGCAGTCGCTGCGCACCCTGCAGCGCGACGCGTTCGCCGACTGGCTGCTGGAATCGCTGCAGCAACGCGACCTGCCCGGCAGCGCACTGGTGATCGACGTGCGCCTGCCCGACGCGCTGATCCACACCGTGCCGCTGCAGCAGTTCTGCCAGCGCATGGCCGGGGCCGGCGTGCGCTTCTGCCTGAGCCAGTTCGAGCCCAGCGGCGAGGCCGATGCACTGCTGACCCAGCTGCCGCTGTCGTTCGTGCGCATGGCCGCGCGCTTCTCCAGCAGCCACTCCAATCCGGCCACGCGCGAAGAACTGCGCAAGGCGATTGAACGCGCACACGCCACCGGTCAGCAGATCATCGGCCAGCAGATCGAGGACCCGCAGGCTGCGGCCGCGATGTGGGTCGGCGGAGTCGATTACATCCAGGGCAACATGGTGCAGTCGGCCGGCAGCGACCTGAACTTCGACTTCCACAACGCGGTGCTCTGACGTGCCGCTGTGGGGCGTGCTGCTGGTTGCCCTTGCTGCGGCCGTCGCACTGCTGCTGTTGGGCCTGCGCCTGCGCGCGCGCAACCGGGCACTGGCCCAGCTGCAGCGCGAGCGCAGCCTGCTGGCCGCCGAGCGCGACCAGCTGCGCCACACCACTGAACGCCAGGGCCAGCTGGAGCAGCAGCTGCTGCAGGCCAAGCAGGCCGCCGAAGCGGCGGTGCTGGCCAAGGGCGAATTCCTGGCCACGATGAGCCACGAGATCCGCACGCCGCTCAACGGCATCCTGCCGATGCTGGAACTGATCGCGCGCGGGCCGCTGGGCGAGGACCAGCGGCAGATGCTGGCCACTGCTTCGGCCAGCTCGCAGCAGCTGCTGCGCATCGTCGACGACATTCTCGACTACTCACGGCTGGAAGCGCAGGCACTTGAGCTGGAGATCACCAGCTTCAACCTGCGTGATCTGCTCGATGGTGTCGTGCAGCTGATGCAGCGCGCGGCCGACTCCAAGGGCCTGTCGCTGGGCCTGCAGCTGGATCCCTCCGTGCGCCTGCCGGTGCGCGGCGACCCGGTGCGCCTGCGCCAGGTGCTGAGCAACCTGCTGGCCAACGCAATCAAGTTCACCGCGCGCGGCCAGGTACAGCTGCGCGTGCAGCGGCTGGGCGAAGGTCCTGCACAGCATCAGCTGCGCTTCGAGATCATCGATACCGGCATCGGCATCGATGCGGCCCTGCAGGCTCGCCTGTTCCAGTCCTTCAGCCAGGCCGACGCCTCCACCACGCGCATCTACGGTGGCACCGGCCTGGGCCTGGCCATCTGCAAGCGCATCATCGACCTGATGCACGGGCACATCGGCGTGCAGTCCACGCCGGGCCAGGGGGCGACGTTCTGGTTCGAGATCCCGCTGCTGAAAGTACCCGGCGACCTGCCTGCGATGGCGCGCGCCCCCGCAGCGCTACTGTTGTTCAGCGCCGATGCAACGCTGCAGGCGCGCATCGAGCGCATCGCCGCCCACCATGGGCTGCAGGTGCAGGTGCTGGCACAGCTGGATGCCGTGGTCGAGCGCCTGCGCGCTCCCGCGCGGCCCGGACAACCAGCACCGGCATGGCTGATTGTCGATTCCCGCACCCGCCGCAACGGCGAGGTCACGCTGCAGCAGGCGCTGGCCGAGCGCGGCGACGATGATGCACTGCAGGTGCTGTGGCTGCAGGAAGACACGCCTGCACAACGCCCGCGCCAACGCCAGCTGCTCCCGCATTTCGATGATGCAGCCCTGCATGCACTACTAGCGGCGCCTGCCACGCCTGCCCGCCCTGCCGCCCTGCTGGCCAATGCCGAAGACGGCTTGCCAACACCGACGCTGCCGCCACTGCACCTGCGCGTGCTGCTGGTGGAAGACAACACGGTCAACCGGATGGTGGCCGAGCATCTGCTGCGCGTGTTCCAGTGCGAGGTGCGCAACGCCGCCGACGGCGAGCAGGCACTGGCCGCCCTGCGCGAGGGCGGCGTGGACGTGGTGCTGATGGATTGCCAGATGCCGGTGCTGGACGGCTACGCCGCCACGCGCCGCTGGCGTGCGGAAGAAACGGAAACAGGGCGCTCGCGGTTGCCGATCATCGCGATGACGGCCAACGCCATGGCCGGTGACCGCGAACGCTGCCTGCAGGCCGGCATGGACGATTACCTGTCCAAGCCGATCGCACGCGCCACCTTGCATGCGCTGTTGAGGCGCTGGGGGCAGCGATCACGCGATGTCGTAGCGTCGAGCTTGCTCGACGGCGATGCATCCGGGGCCAGTGGGATCCCGCCAGCCGAGCATGGCCCGGCTCTACAAGAGACGAAAAGCCAATCGGTGACGCAACCGGTGCTGGACCGTGATGTGCTGGACGAACTGCAGGCGGTGATCGGCGATACCGCCCTCCAGATCGTCTCGGTGTTCCTGGAGGATGCGCCGGCGATGGTGCAGCAGCTGCAGCAGGCCGCGCAGGGCAGCGACGAGCCGCGACTGCAGGCAATCGCCCACAGCCTCAAATCATCGAGTGCGAACGTTGGGGCGTTGTCGCTGTCGGCGGTCGCGCAGCGGATCGAACATGAGGCCCGCAATGGCAGCCTGCAGCGCCCCGCCGTAGCAGTGGCGCTGCTGGTTGCGGAATTTGCCCGGGCACGCGTAGCGCTGACGGGCTACCTGGCACAGCATCGCGCCGGCCAGGCCGGCTGACTTACTCTTCCAGCTTGCTCAGCAGGTACTTCGGCTCGCCAATGCGCTCGATCAGGTCGAGCTGGGTCTCCAGCCAGTCGATGTGCTCTTCTTCCGAATCCAGGATCTTCACGAACAGCTGGCGGCTGACGTAGTCACCAACCGAGTCGGAATAGGCCACGGCCTCGCGCAGGGTGACCACGCCGTCGCGTTCCAGCGACAGGTCGCACTGCAGGATCTCGGTCGGGTTCTCGCCGATGCGCAGCTTGCCCAGCGCCTGGAAATTCGGCAGGCCTTCGAGGAACAGGATGCGGTCGGCGAGCATGTCGGCATGCTTCATCTCGTCGATCGATTCCTTGTACTCGTGTTCGGCCAGTTCCTTGATGCCCCAGTTCTTCAGCATCTTGGCGTGCAGGAAGTACTGGTTGATCGCGGTCAGCTCGTTGTAGAGGACCTTGTTGAGGAATTCGATGACCTTGGTGTCGCCCTTCATGGGGATGCTCCTGCACGCTGAAAACGCAGGCACTTTAGCGCCTTGCGTGCGGTCGTGAAGGAACGCGAATCGTGCGCATTGGCCTGTGCGGCCGCACGTGAAGGGTGCGAAAGCGCGGCGTCAACGCGCCGCGAAGAGACGATCAGGCGACCTGGGCCAAGCCCAGTACCGGCAGCGGCAGATCGTGGGTGGCACGCGCCTTGGCCAACAGATCGCCGGCCATGTCCAGGCAGGAACCGCAGGTGGCACCGCAACCGGTACGCATGGTCAGTTCGGCCACCGTGCTGACGCCATGGCTGGCGGCTTCGCGGATCTGGTGGTCGGTGACTCCGTTGCAGATGCAGACGTACACAGGCGTGGACCGGGCTGACAGGCCAGAAGCGGCCTGTTGGCTATTCCAATGGAAACGAGAATGGTTGTCAATCAGAGACCTGAACCATTCTCGATACCGTTCAGCCGGTTACGTGGCCGGACCATCGCCGGTGGCCTTCTTCGGCCAGTAGCCGCGGGTCCGCGGGCGCTTGCGTGGGCGGTCATGCCCGGCGGTATGGCCCGGCATCCAGGCCTCGGCGGCACTCTTGGGCATGGCGGTCACGCCCTGCCCGGCCACCCCGCGCGCCAACGGCGCCAGATGTCGCAGGGCGCGCGCATAGACGCCACGCTTGAACATCACCACGTGCTCCACCGGGTACCAGAAGTCCACCCAGCGCCAGTGGTCGAACTCGGGTGAGTCGGTGTGGTCCAGCTTCACGTGGGACTCGTCGCCGGTCAGGCGCAGCAGGAACCAGACCTGCTTCTGGCCGATGCAGACCTGCCGCTCGTTGCGGCGGATGGCCCGCGCCGGCAGCTTGTAACGCAGCCAGCCGGGCGTTGCCCCGAGCACTTCCACGTGCTCAGGCAGCAGGCCGGTCTCTTCCTGCAGTTCACGATACATGGCCTCGACAGGCGTCTCGTCGGTATTCATGCCACCCTGCGGGAACTGCCAGCCGTCCCGGCGCACACGTCGTGCCCAGAACACCTGGCCGTCCTGCCGCATCAGCACAATGCCGACGTTCGGTCGATAGCCGTCCGGATCGATCACGATGCGGACTCCTAAAAAATCTACTGGTCGGGACTATCCCATGCCGCCTGTCGGCCCACAAGCACGATACAAAAGTGTTGACAGGGGCGATACACATCCGCAGAATAGCGGGCTCACCAAGGCTATGTAGCTCAGCCGGTTAGAGCACAGCACTCATAATGCTGGGGTCGGTGGTTCGAGTCCACCCATAGCCACCACACTGAAAATCAAGTTGTTTTTCAGCGTGAAAAGTGAGAAAATAGTTGCACGTTTTGCCCCGTCGCCAAGCGGTAAGGCACCTGACTCTGACTCAGGCATTCGGTGGTTCGAATCCATCCGGGGCAGCCAAATTAAAAGCAAAAGGCCAGATCGAAAGATCTGGCCTTTTGCTTTTAATTTGGTCGCGAATTCCACCTTATCCCCGCGCCTGTCGGCGCACCCCCTTGAACAACAAGGGGGCTCTTCTCCAGACAGAGACCGGGGTCAGGCATGCGGACCACGGGTAGTGCCGGCCGCTGGCCGGCAACCAGGAAATCCACGACCCCAGAACGACAAAAGCCCGGCCGAAGCCGGGCTTTTGCTTTTCCATCCAGCGGGCTCCCGAAGGAGCCCAACCAGGCGCGGTAAATCAGCGCTTGGAGAACTGGGTGGCGCGGCGGGCCTTGTGCAGACCAACCTTCTTACGCTCGACTTCACGGGCGTCACGGGTCATGAAGCCAGCCTTGCGCAGCTCGGACTTCAGGGTTTCGTCGTACTCGACCAGAGCACGGGCGATGCCCAGACGGATCGCACCGGCCTGGCCGGTGGTGCCGCCGCCAGCGGCGGTGACCAGGATGTCGAAGCTTTCGGTGTTCTTGGTCAGCTCGAGCGGCTGGCGCACGATCATGCGCGCGGTCTCACGACCGAAGAACTCGTCCAGCGGACGGCCATTGACGGTGATGTTGCCCGAACCCTTGCGCAGGAACACGCGAGCGGTGGAGGACTTGCGGCGGCCAGTGCCGTAGTTTTGAGTGATAGCCATGATTAGATATCCAGAACCTGCGGCTGCTGTGCGGCGTGCGGATGCTCAGTGCCGGCGTAGACCTTGAGCTTGCGGTACATCTGGCGACCCAGCGGGCCCTTCGGCAGCATGCCCTTCACGGCGATCTCGATCACGCGCTCCGGGTGGCGCTCCAGCGCCTGTGCCAGGGATTCGGTCTTCAGGTTGCCGATGTAACCGGTGAAACGGTGATACATCTTGTCCTGCAGCTTCTTGCCGGTGACGGCAATCTTTTCTGCATTGATGACGACCAGGTAGTCGCCGGTATCAACGTGCGGGGTGTAGACCGGCTTGTGCTTGCCACGCAGACGGCGGGCCAGCTCGGTGGCGAGACGGCCCAGGGTCTTGCCCTCGGCGTCGACGAGGTACCAGTCGCGCTGGACGGTCTCGTTCTTGGCAGTGAAAGTGCTCATGAAGAACTCTAGGTTAGGTCGGGCTCATTGCGGCGAAAGGCTCGCCGGAACTCTGCCACGCGTTGTGAAAAGGTGAAGCGTAAGGGGCGGGATTGTACGCAGGTCAGCCCAGGGTTGCAAGCAGGCCCCTGACCGGGTTGGCAGGGGCACGGGGCCGGGCGAGAATCGCGGGGTCTTCCGCCCCACCGTGTACCGCCATGACCGTGCTCCGCCAGATCACCCCGCTGGACCACCTGCTGACCGAGGCGCAGCGCGCCCTGGACACGGTGTTCGGCAACCCGCCGGCGGCCCGCCCCTACCCGGCCACGGAGACCGACGAGCCCGGCATGGACCGCGCCGAGCGCCGCCATGCCGCCGGGCTGATGCGGATCAACCACGTCGGCGAGGTCTGCGCACAGGGCCTGTACTTCGGCCAGGCGGCCGTGGCCCGCGACCCGGCCACGCGTGAACACCTGCTGGAAGCGGCCCAGGAAGAGACCGACCACCTGGCCTGGTGCGCCACCCGCCTGGGCGAACTGGACAGTCGTCCGAGCCTGTTCAACCCGCTCTGGTACGCCGGCAGCTACACCATCGGCACCCTGGCCGGGCTGCGTGGCGACGGCTGGAACCTGGGCTTCGTGGTCGAGACCGAGCGCCAGGTGGAGGCGCACCTGGACGAGCACCTGGTCGACCTGCCGGCCGGCGACCTGCGCAGCCGCGCGGTCATCGCCGTGATGAAGGAAGACGAGGCCCGCCATGCGGACCACGCCGAGCAGGCCGGCGCACGCCGCCTGCCGTTCCCGATCCCGGGCGCGATGGCGCTGGCTTCCAAGGTCATGAAGACCATCGCCTACCGGCTGTGACCGCCAGGTAGTGCCGGCCGCTGGCCGGCAACCACGCAGGCACCGCAGAAGATCAGGAGGTTGCCGGCCAGCGGCCGGCACTACCGATTAATTGGGCGAGACCAGCTTCAGGCCGATCACACCGGCCACGATCAGGCCCACGCAGGCCAGGCGGGCCGGCGATGCGCTGTCATTGAACAGGTAGATGCCCAGCACCGCCACGCCCATGGCGCCGATGCCGGTCCAGATCGCGTAGGCCGTACCAACCGGAATGCTCTTCATCGCCTGGCTCATCAGGTACAGGCTGATCAGGGCGGACACCACCGTGGCAACGGTGGGCAGGGGTTTGCTGAAGCCTTCGGAGTACTTCATTCCAAGGGCAAAACCGATCTCGAACAGGCCGGCCAGCAGCAGGTAGATCCAGGGCATGGGTGGGGGCTCCTTACCTTTTTTGAGAAAAACGAAACGGCCCGGTGTTTTCACACCGGGCCGTGGGTCGGTACATCACCGTGGAACTATAACGCGTGCGGGGCACTGGTTCCACGGGGCGGGTCGTCCCGCCTGAGCGGCGATGCCTGCGGGCATCGCACATGGGGTTTACTCGGACAGGTTCCGGCCGTGGAACAGCTCTTCGATCTCGCGCTTGAGCAGCGCTTCGATCTTCATGCGTTCCTTGAACGACAGGTTCTTGGCCTTTTCCTCGAACAGGTACTGGTCCAGGTCGAAGTCCTTCAGGTGCATCTTCGTGTGGAAGATGTTTTCCTGGTAGACGTTGACGTCGAACATCTCGTAACGCGACTTGATGTTCTTGGCCAGGAAGTTCTGGATCGAGTTGATCTTGTGATCGATGTAGTGCTTCTTGCCCTTCACATCGCGGGTGAAGCCACGGACGCGGTAGTCCATGATCACGATGTCCGACTCGAGGCTTTCGATCAGGTAGTTCAACGCCTTCAACGGCGAAATGACGCCACAGGTGGCCACGTCGATGTCGGCGCGGAAGGTGGCGATACCTTCCTGCGGGTGCGTTTCCGGATAGGTGTGCACGGTGATGTGCGACTTGTCCATGTGCGCGACCACGGCATCGGAGATCAGCTCCTTGCCGGCCTGCTTCTTGTCGATCACCGGTTCTTCGGAGATCAGGATGGTCACCGAGGCACCCTGCGGGTCGTAGTCCTGGCGGGCCACGTTCAGGATGTTGGCGCCGATGATCTCGGCGACATCGGTCAAGATTTGAGTCAGCCTGTCGGCGTTGTACTCTTCATCGATGTATTCAATGTAACGCTGACGCTCCTCTTCGGTGCGCGCGTAACACACGTCATAGATGTTGAAGCTCAGCGCCTTGGTGAGGTTGTTGAAACCCTGCAGCCTCAGGCGAGGCAACGGCTTGACCACGGCGGTCGATTCCTGTGTAAGAAGGGAAAGGGGGAATTATGGGGCAAACTGTCCCCGGGGGGAACGTGAAGAGCGCTCACATCTGGCACACTGTTTGCCCTTAACAATTGCGCTGGTTAAGCTCCGCTATCGACCCCGTGAATCCGTTCATGCGCAGAGGGAGCGCTCCTATCGTGTCAACCGTGCGCCTAGCTAGCAGTCCACTGGCCCTGGATATCGCCACAATCGATCGTTTCCTGGCGCACAGCCACAGGCGGCGATACCCCACCCGTACCGACGTCTTCCGACCCGGTGACCCGGCGGGAACCCTGTATTACGTCATCAGTGGCTCGGTTTCGATCATGGCCGAGGAAGATGACGATCGCGAGCTGGTGCTGGGCTACTTCGGTGCCGGCGAGTTCGTCGGCGAGATGGGCCTGTTCGTTGAATCGGACCGCCGCGAGGTGATCCTGAGGACCCGTACCGCCTGCGAGCTGGCCGAAATCAGCTACGAGCGCCTGCATCAGCTGTTCCTCGGCCCGCTGTCGGCCGATGCCCCGCGCCTGCTGTACGCGCTGGGCCAGCAGATCTCCAAGCGCCTGCTCGACACCAGCCGCAAGGCCAGCCGCCTGGCATTCCTGGACGTTACCGACCGGATCGTGCGCACCCTGCACGACCTGGCGCAGGAGCCGGAGGCGATGAGCCATCCGCAAGGCAGCCAGCTGCGCGTCTCGCGCCAGGAACTGGCCCGCCTGGTCGGCTGCTCGCGCGAAATGGCCGGCCGTGTGCTGAAGAAGCTGCAGACCGACGGCCTGCTGCATGCCCGCGGCAAGACCGTGGTGCTGTACGGCACCCGTTGACCGTTGAGCACCCGGTGGGTGGTGCGGACCTTGGTCCGCACTCCTTGGCGCGCTAGGCTCGGTACATGGAACTGAGCAGCGCATTCTGGTGGTTCATCCTCATCGGCCTGGGCGCCCAGCTGGTGGACGGCGCGCTGGGCATGGCGTTCGGCCTGGTGTCGTCGTCGGTGATGCTGGCCATGGGTATTCCGCCCGCGCAGGCCAGCGCCGCCATCCACACCGCCGAGGTGTTCACCACCGGCGCCTCCGGCGTGTCGCATCTGGTCGCCGGCAATGTCGATAAGCGCTTGTTCCTGCGCCTGGCGCTGCCCGGCGCTGTCGGCGGCGCCGTGGGTGCCTACGGCCTGACCCAGCTGCCCGGCGAGGTGATCCGCCCGCTCATCTATCTCTACCTGCTGGTGCTGGCCATCATCATCCTGGCGCGTGCCGCCGGCCGACTGATGCCCAAGGGCGAGGTCAAGCGGGTGCCCGTGCTGGGCTTCGTGGCCGGCTTCCTGGATGCCAGCGGCGGGGGCGGCTGGGGACCGGTGGCCACCTCCACCCTGCTCGCCCGCGGCGGCCAGGCGCGCACCACCATCGGCACGGTGAACGCGGCCGAATTCGTGGTCACCCTGACGGTTTCAGCTACGTTCCTGCTGTCGATGGGCCTGCATCACCTGCAGATCGTGGCCGGCCTGCTGATCGGCGGCATGATGGCCGCACCGGTGGCGGCACTGCTGGTGAAGCGCCTGAAGGAGCGCTGGGTACTGGTGGCTGTCGGCGTGCTGGTACTGGGCATCAGCCTGTTCCAGAT
>NZ_JAOCFV010000084.1:0-15957 GCF_029842145.1 Stenotrophomonas sp. GD03794 | reverse complement strand
CGTGTTTCGATCTTCGGCGGCTCGCCATAGAACCGCCGCAGCTGCGCGGCCACTTCCGGCAACGCCTGCTGCAGCAGATCCGGCGCCGAGAAGTGGTACTCGCTGGCCACCGCGAAAAACTCTTCCGGCGCCTCGGCCGCATACGGATCGATCAGCGTTTCCTCGCCTGCGTCCACCTGTGCACAGAAGGCGTCGTAGGCGCGCTGGAAAATGCCCGCCCATTCGCGCTGCCATTCGCGCGGCAGCGGCGGCGTGCCGTCCATCGCACCATCCAGTGCATCCAGCTTGTGCACCATCTCGTGCACCGCCACGCAGTAGCCCTCGTGCGGCGCCGCCAGGTCGGCCTGCACATCGGCCCAGGACAGGATCAACGGACCGCTGTCCCACGACTCGCCAATCAGTTCGTCATCCCATTCGTGCAGCACGCCGGCCGCATCCATGTGGCTGCGATGTACGCGGAATGCATCGGGGTAGACGATCAGCTGCGACCAGCCTTCCAGGCCCACTTCGCCGAACTCCAGCAGCGGCAGGCAGCACAGCGCGGCCAGCAGCACACCGTCACCGGCCTGCAGCTGCAGCTCGCCGATCGGGGTAATGGTCTTCTCGTGCAGGAAGCGCGTGGCCAGTACGCGCAGGCGCGCGCGGCGTTCGTCGTCCAGGCCGTGCAGCCAGGCCGCGCGGCGGCAGGCGTCTTCCCACAGTGCATCGTCGATCGGCCGCGGCGCAGGCCGCAGCCACTGCAGCAACGACTTGATCAGCGGAACATTCCCGGCAGGTAGCTGTGCCACTTCGGCGCACGGATGCGTTGCAGCACGTCATCGTCGCTGCCACCGCCGCCGGTGCTGGTGGCACTGCTGGCGGCCGGGCGTACTGCCGCCGGCTTGGTGGTGGCTGACGAGGCGGTCGCGGTCGGTGCGCGCTGAGAGGCGGCATCACCGTTGGACGACACGCAGGCGCCGCGGCTGTCGTCCAGCGCTGCTGTGGCAGACGCCGCGAAGGGCATCATCAGCAGGATCAGGCAATGGGCATAACGGCGCATTGACGACATCCACGTTAAGGGAAGGTGAGTTCCCGATTCTAGCCCGAACTTGCCGCTCCGTTGGAAGCCCCCGCGGAACCCAGCGTGGCGGGCGTCGCTGGCGGCTTTCCCGCATAATTCCTTCCTGACTTCGTGGAAGCTGCCGTGGACGATCGCCAATTGCTGGCCAAACTCGCTGCCGGTCGCCTGTCCGGCGACGCCCTGGCCCGTGAGCTGGGCCAGACCCGGGCGGCCATTTGGAAGCGTATTCAAGGACTTAGAGCCGCCGGTGTGGACGTCGAGGGCCGCGCCGGCGAAGGCTATGGCCTGACCCGCCCGGTCGACCTGCTGGACCCGGACGCGATCCGTGCTGGCCTGCCTGCCGGGGTTCTGCCCCTGCTGCACGACCTGCAGGTGGCCTGGACGGTCGACTCGACCAACGCCGAATTGCTGCGTTGCAGCGCGCCCCAGCGCGGGGTGAGCGTCCTGCTGGCCGAGCGCCAGACCGGTGGCCGTGGCCGTCGTGGCCGTACCTGGGCCTCGCCGCTGGCCGCGCATATCTACCTGTCGGTGCTGCGCCTGTACTCCGGTGGCCTTGGCCGCCTGGCCGGGCTGAGCCTGGTGGCCGGTATCGCCGTGGCCGAAGCGCTGCACGACCTGGGCTATACCCAGGCGCAGCTGAAATGGCCGAACGACCTGATCGTCGATGGCCGCCGCAAGCTGGTCGGCCTGCTCGCGGAAGGTGGTGGCGAATACGCGGGCCCGGCGCGCGCGGTGATCGGCATCGGCATCAACACGCACATGCCGCCGTCGTTCGCCGAGCAGATCACCCAGCCGTGGGTGGACCTGGATACGCTGGCCGGCAAGCCGGTGGACCGCAACGTGGTCGTTGCTGCCGTGCTGACGCGCCTGCTGCCGGCGCTGGAAGAATTCGATCGCGAAGGCCTCGCTCCGTTCCTGCCGCGCTACGCCGCGTTCGACATGCTGGCCGGCCGCGAAGTGCGCGTGGAACTGGAAGGACAGTGGCAGCACGGCACCGCACTTGGCCTGGCTGACGACGGCGCGCTGCGCGTGCGCATCGATGGCCAGGAACGCCTGCTGCACGCCGGCGAAGTCAGCGTGAGGGCGGCATGAGCGATTGGTTGTTCGACCTGGGCAACTCGCGCTTCAAGTTCGCGCCGTTGCAGGGTGACCGTGCCGGCGACGTGCAGGCCTGGGCGCACGGCGCCGAAGGCATGGCCGGGCAGCCGCCGCACAGCCTGCCCAGCGGCACCACCGCGTTCGTGGCCAGCGTGGCTGCGCCGTCGCTGACCAGCGCCATGCTGGACCAGCTGCAGCGCCGCTTCGAGCATGTGCATGTGGTGCGCACCAGCGCCGAATGCGCGGGCGTGCGCATTGCCTATGCCAAGCCGGAAAAATTCGGTGTCGATCGCTTCCTGGCCCTGCTGGCCGCTGCCAAGGCGCAGCGCCCGGTGCTGGTGGTTGGCGTGGGCACCGCCTTGACGATCGACCTGCTCGACGCCGACGGCCAGCACCACGGCGGCCGCATTTCCGCGTCGCCCACCACCATGCGTGAAGCGCTGCATGCCCGTGCCGTGCAGCTGCCCGCGACCGGCGGCGACTACAGCGAATTTGCCAACGACACCGCTGACGCGCTGGCCTCCGGCTGCGACGGTGCGGCGGTGGCGCTGATCGAACGCAGCGCGCAGCAGGCGCATGCGCTGCTGGGCGTGGCACCGTCGCTGCTGGTGCACGGTGGCGGCGCACCGGCGCTGATGCCGCTGCTGCCTGGCGCCGACTACCACCCGTCGCTGGTGCTGGATGGCCTCGCCCGCTGGGCGGTGCACCAGCCCGCAGGCTAGTATCCGCGCATGCTGACCCGTGCCCTGATCGTCGTACTGGCCATCCTCAATCTTGGCGTCGCCTGCTGGTGGCTGCTGCGCGATGCACCGCAGAAGCCTGCGCCGCCGCCGCAACCCGTTGGCGTGGCCGAGCTGCGCTGGGTGCCCGGTGGCGTTGATGCAACCGCGGCCGCCGCAGCCACCGTTGCCGCCCCGGCCTCGCCGCTGGTGGAACGCGAACCAGCGGCGAAGACCACCGTGGCTGCGACGCCTGCGCCAGCCGTGCCGGCAAAGCAGGACGTTGCCAAGCCGCAGACGGCCGAGGCTGCGCCTGCCGCTGCATCGATTGCCGCCGCTGCCAAACCCGTGGCGGCGCCCGCACCGGCACCGGAAAAGCCCGCAGCTCCGCCTGCGGCTGCCGAGCCGCCGCGCTGTATCGCGCTGGGTCCGTTCGCCGACCGTGCCGCCGCGACCAGTGCACAGGGCAGGGCCGGTGCTGTGCTCAACCAGGTGCGCCTGCGCGAACAGCCTGCTGCCAGCGGCGGCGCCCGCTACCGGGTGATGCTGCCGGCCGCCGCCAATCGCGACGAGGCCCAGGCCACGGTGAAGCGCATCGTCGCCGCAGGCCTGAGCGACTACTACATCATCAGCCAGGGCGAGGAAGCCAACGCCGTGGCGCTGGGCCAGTACCGCAACCGCGAAGGCGCCGAGCGCCGCATGGCAGCGGTGCAGGCCGCAGGCTTCCAGCCGCGCCTGGTCGCCAGCGGCGACGCCGGCCAATGGTGGTTGGAAGGGCAGCTGGCGGCAGGCACGCAGCCGGCCCAGGCCCAGCAGCGCAGCGGGGCGGCGCAGAGCCGGTCGCTGGAATGCGCGCGATTGCGCTAGAATCCCCCGGACCGCGGCACTGCCGCCGGTGATGCACCCATGCCGCTTTAGCTCAGTTGGTAGAGCAACTGTCTTGTAAACAGTAGGTCATCCGTTCGATTCGGATAAGCGGCACCATCGTACAGTCAGCGCCCCTTTGCTTTGCTCTTTCTGGACTTCGGCTGGAGTCTGGCAGCGCGCTGCTCGAGGTACTCGCCCAGCAGGCCGAGCGCCTCGGAGAACTTGATCCGCTCCCGGCCTCTATCCGACGTCCCCGCGCTCGCACTTCGACACGAGCGTCTGCGTGTTGCCCAGCCGTTCGGCCAGATCGACCTGCGACACGCCGGCCCGTTCACGGGCCCCCTTGGGACCCGGACGCCGTGCAGGTCCGGGACGTGTGCGCCAACTTCACTGAGGAGTTCGGCATCGTCGCCTGTGGCCGGGCCAACGCCAAGAATGAGTGTGGCGGGTACATCGGCCCCCTGGGCTTCATGTCGGGCGACAAGAGCGTCATCCTTTGGGGGATAACTTCGCCGTTGAAGAGTCGGGCGTCTGCCTGCAGGTCGAGGGTGGCAATTGGACAGTGGCCGTTGACAGCGCATAGGATCATCAGAGGGCAAGGGAAGGGAATGCCATGGGGAGACAGGCAAGCCGCCGATGGATCGAACGGGCTTGGGGCGCGTGTTTGTTTGCTCTGGCCCCGCTTGCCTTGGCCGCTGATGACCCTTCGCCCTTGCATGCCCAGTTTCAACTGCCTGACGATCGTGTCGACTATGTCGCCGCCAAGCTGGTAGTGGATAGCATCATTGATCCGTCCACTGACACTGTGGCAGTGCGTCGGCAAGTCGATCAGTGGGAGCACGCTGTACGCGGCAATGTGCCTGGCAACCCGACGGCGCGACAGGTCCTCGACGCTTTGCTCAAGACGCTTTACATGCCGGGCGAGTGGAACTAGGGGAAGCCTTTTACCTACGACCTGTCGGACCCACTGGGTAAGAATCCGAAGAACAAGCAGCTAGCTACCTACTTGGCCACACGCAAGGGCAACTGCGTCTCAATGCCCATTCTCTTTGTCATCCTGGGCCAGCGGCTGGGGCTGACTGTCGCGCTTGCTACGGCGCCCAATCACCTGCTGGTGAAGTTCGCCGACGACGAGCAGCAGATGTGGTTGAACGTTGAAGCCACTGCGGGCGGCTTCAAATACGACAGCAGCTACCAGCGTGAAACGGGGATCACCGAGGCGTCATTGGACAATGGACTTTACTTGCGCCCGCTGCTGCCGCACGAAGGGATAGGCGCCATCGCCAGCACACTGATGGAGCACTACGGGGCGAAGAAGGACGCCGATGCGCTCATGGCCGTGGCCGATCTGGCGCTGGCCGCCAATCCGAAGGACCCGGTAGCGATGATATGGAAGGCGAATGCCTACTACATCCAGACCCAGCAACGCATCCGCTCCAGGTATTCGAATGCGGAAGATCTGCCACCTGAGTTGCACGGGGAATTTCACCGTTTGACTCGCGAGAATCTGGCATGGCTTGCCAAGGCCGAATCACTTGGTTGGACGCAGAAAACGCCGGAGCAGGAAGCCAGCTACCTACAATCCATCCAGCGCGAACGCGCGAGAAGAGGACTGTGATGCGCATTGCCATTCCAGGGCTGTTGACCGTGGCGCTGTGCGCCATCGCTTCCAGTGCGTCGGCCCGGTTCGTTTCAGCCGATCCCGTACAAGCCGATCCAAATACGGGCGCCAACTACAACCGCTACTGGTATGGGAACAACAATCCCTATAGCTTTACCGACCCGGACGGGCGCCTGTCGCGTGGTACCGGCTGGACGGACAGGCAGTGGAATCAGTTCGACCGCGCCCAGCAGAGCGCCGCTGGCAGCTTGGAGAAAGCGGCGGGCAAGATCAACGGTGCACTGGCCGAAGGGGGCAAAGCACTCCAGCGTGCGGAGAAGTCTTTCCAACGCAACTTCGGTGCTGGCTCAGCCACTCCAGAGAACATGGCGAAAGCTGCCTCAGATATGAGCTCAATGGCTGCGGCATTGCGGGATACCAGTGCGGGCGCTATTCCAGCCAATGGTATGACGGGTGCGCAAATCAACGCGGCATATGGGGCCGGTGGAGATACCTTGGCGGGCGTGCCTACCACCGGGCCGAAAATGGTCATAGTCAATACTACGCACGTGAGTTTCAATGATCCGTCAAGGTTGGCTTGGGGGGCAGGTCACGAAACCGGGCATGCAGTGCTGGGGTATAAGGACCAGTTCTTTAATGGCGACACGGCATACAAGTTCGGATCCCCTCAGCAACAGAATATCTTCAAGACGCTGCCCAGCCAGCAGCGCCTTATCAATCCTGACCACATCATGGACCAAGCTCGATGAACAGGATTCTGGCAGGCACCTTGCTGTGCATGGCGATCGCTGCCTGCGCTAGTCCATTTCGGCGCGCAGAACCCCGGGATTTCAGTGTTTCGGTGGTTGATAACCCAACGAAGCGGCGATACGACGTAACCTTGGCGTCTGCCGTTGGCACGCCCTTATGCCTTTCGAAGGAAAGCTGGCCTGCCGAAGATGGCACATTTCCGATGGGGTACGAAGGTGCAGCCTTGACCACGGCCACTGGTCCTCTACATCCGAAGGCACTTATGACGACATACTGCCCTGGAGGATGTGGTGAGGTTCGCTTGGAGCCAGGCCAAACTTTACGGGCAAGCATTGCCTATGCTGCATTCGGTGATGCGGAGGTCATCGCAGCTGATCCCGTTCGCTCGCTATCGTTTCCCGTTTTTCCGTACTACTGTGCACGGTAGGTTCGACTTCCAATAGCGCTTTCGGCAACCTTTGATGGATGATCGGAAACGTTGGTATCGGCACGTGAGTCAGGCCAATACTATGTGAAATAACCGGTCTGACGATCTGGCCAGAGAATGGCCGGCAGTTGCCATGGCGGTCAAGGAGGCCTTCGGCGGCAAGAACAGCCGAGGCTCCCGGACACCGACTGATACGGGAGTAAGGGCCCATCTCTGCGACGAGCAGCCCGAACTACGCCCGTGTGGGTACTTGCCGCAGGCCTGTCACGGGAAAACTGGTATCGCGCACTGTCCGGCGAGCGCAGCCCTGATTTCGCGACCATCCTGAAGGTGACCCGTGCCTTGGATGTGAGGCTGCATGCCAGCGCCGTGTGAGGCATCAAGGCAGTGTGCTTCACCTCTTCCGCCTCGAGAACGCCGGAGCGATCAGCTTCAATCAAACCGAATGATGCGGATCAACCCTCTTCTTGCCGATCCATCTCCGAAGGCGGCCACGGTGCCATCGGGGAGTGCCTCCTTCGCACCGTCATGGTTGATGAATGAGATCGTGCAGTGTGCCCGCGTGCCAGGCGTGATCCGGGTGATGGTGCGGTCATTCAGTACGAAGCTGTACCACATGAGTTCAGGGCTTATCGAAAGCGCCATGGGCCGCGCGGTGGAGGCGATCATCTCGGCAACAGCGCCGCCGTGCGAATCCACTTCGTCCAATCGCAGCTCCACAAGTACAGGTTTCAGGTTTGGATAGGGTGTGCTCATGCCAGCAGCGGGCCTTCTTGATTCGATAACCGGGGCAGTGACGTTGTGAACCTGACAAACACGAGGGCCAAAATGCACCGCCCGCATTTTGATTCTCCTCACAGACCGCTTCCGACCCTAACCGCATACTGGGAGTACACATCCGTCAGGACTCGCCCATGCGTCGCCACGCCCTGCCGCTCACCGTCGCATTGTTGTCCGCCGCGTTCGCAGCCCCGGCCATGGCCGCCGTGCCGTTCTTCAACGCCAGCTGCCCGGGCGGTATCGATGTGCACGCTGATGAAGGCGGGCCGGTCTACGTGCAGGGCCGCGAGACGGCGTTGAAACGTTTCAACGACCGCTATTTCGAAGCACGCGATGTCAACAGCGGCATCACCCTGTCGATCAGCCGCAACGATGACGCCTCGCCGCAGGTCAGCTACACCGGCCGAGGCGGCGCCAATGGCATCTGCCAGGTCAGTAGCAGCGGTGCGCCCGCGCCCGCCACAAACAGCGCCCGCCCTGGCGACGCTGCCGCCGGGGATGCCGCGCTGCCGCGCGAAGTCACTTGCGAATCCACCGGCCAGCAACAGGTGTCGTGCGATCTGAATACCCGTGGCAATGTGGAAATCGTGCGCCAGCTCAGCCGTACCCGCTGCGAGGAGGGCAAGAACTGGGGCCTGTCGCGGCACTCGGTGTGGGTCAATGGCGGCTGCCGCGCGGTGTTCCGCAATGTGTCCTCGGTGACTACCCCCGCGCCGGCAGGCGATACCGCGTTGGGCGCCTGCAACATGCGCAAGGGCGCGCAGGGCGCTCTGGTCACCCAGATGCCGGTGGGCAGCGATTACCAGGAACTGATCATCGATTACCCCGATGGCCGCTTCCTGTGCATGATGCGCAACAACGGCCAGGTGCAGAGCGTGACGCCGGTGCGCCGCCGCGAACGCTGAGCGCGCAGCGGGTTGGGGCAGGCTTCAGCTGCAGGACCTATACAGCAACACCCACGCCAGCATCAGGGTGAACATGCCAACGAAGGTCAGGCCGAACCATAGCGCCGCCAGCTTCACGTTGCCGATCAATGCCGTCGCCACACGGGGCAGCTCGCTTTTCAGAATCGGGTGTTCGGCGTGTGCCTTGCGCATACGCTGCCAGCCAAGCCCAAGGAACACCAGGATGGAGAACGGCGCCAGCAGGAGCGCCGTCTGGATCAGCCAGCCGTGGTGTGGCGCATCGACCATGCTGTTCAACAGAACCGCAAAAAGGGCGATGGGCAGCGCCACGGTGAAAAAGCGCGGCCAGGCAGTGTTGATGAAGGGCGACATCGCAATCTTCCATGAAGGGCGGTCGGGTCCGCGCGGCATCATGCCATGCCAATGCCCTGCTGCACCGCCGCGAGTGGTGTCACACAGCTCTGGCTAGACTGTGCTTCTTTTTCCCCACCGCAGGAGGCACCCATGGCCCATCCCATCTCCGTATCCCTGATTGGCGTTCCCACCGATGTCGGTGCGGGCCATCGCGGTGCCCGGCTGGGGCCGGAAGCGCTGCGCGTGGCGGGCCTGCCGGAGGCGCTGGAGGCGCGCGGCGTGGACGTGCGCGACCTGGGCAACCTGGATGGCCCGCGCAACCCGTGGACCGCGCCGGTGGAAGGCTACCGCCACCTGGATGAAGTGGTGGCGTGGAACCATGCGCTGATGGAAGCCAGCTACGCCGAACTGCAGGCCGGCCGCATGCCGATCATGCTCGGCGGCGACCACTGCCTGGGCATCGGTTCGATCACCGCGGTGGCGCGCTGGTGCCGCGAGCAGGGCAAGACCCTGCGCGTGCTGTGGCTGGATGCACATTCGGATTTCAACACCAGCGACGTGACTCCGTCGGGCAACATCCATGGCATGCCGGTGGCCTGCCTGTGCGGCCTCGGCCCGGATGCGCTGACCCGTCTTGGTGGCAGTGCACCGGCGATCACCCCGGCGCAGATGCACCAGATCGGCATCCGCTCGGTGGACCCGGAAGAGAAGCGCCTGATCAAGACCCACAAGGTCGATGTCTACGACATGCGCTACATCGACGAGAACGGCATGAAGCGCGCGGTGGAAGCCGCACTGGCCGGGATCGACGAGAACACCCACCTGCACGTCAGCTTCGATGTCGACTTCCTCGACCCGAGCATCGCGCCGGGCGTGGGCACCACCGTGCCGGGTGGAGTCAACTACCGCGAGGCGCAGCTGGTGATGGAAATGATTGCCGACACCGGACGCATGGGGTCGTTGGACATCGTCGAGCTCAACCCCTTGCTGGACAAGCAGAATGCCACCGCCGAGCTGGCCGTGGACCTGGTCGAAAGCCTGTTCGGCAAGTCCACCCTGATGCGCGACTGAGCACCCGGCCTGAACGGATCGTCGATCCGTTCACACCCGCTCCACGCCGCTGCCGCCAGATTGCACTTCACGCGGCGGTGGTGGGCGTTGGCCTTCTCCCGCCGAGCGAAAGAATCCCATCCGCGAATGAAGCGGTGTAGCGGCAAACCCAAGGAGAAGCCCATGAAGCGCGTAGTTGCCCTGATGCTGTTGTCGATGTTCTCGGTGGCCCTGCTGGCCGGTTGCAACACCATTGCCGGTGCCGGCAAGGACGTGCAGAAGGCGGGTGAGAAGGTTGAGGACACCGCCAAGGGCCGTTGAGCCCTGCACGGAACGGAAAGAGAAAAGGCCGGGGTTTCCCCGGCCTTTTTTGTGCGTGCTTTTCGCTGCGTGCTGTCGAAGCGGAGTGAACCATTCAAGCAGGTGAGCAGCGTTTTCATGGTCGGTTGACCGCTGCCCAACGGCTGCTGCGCGAAGCTGGAGCCACGGTAAGAACGCCGTTGCAACCAAGGACTCCCAGCAATGAACAAAGACATCATTTCCGGCAAGTGGTCGCAGCTGAAGGGCAAGGCCCAGGCCAAGTGGGGCGATCTGACCAACGACGACTTCGATGTGGCCGAAGGCAATGCCGAGTATCTGGCCGGCCGCCTGCAGGAACGTTATGGCTGGGCCAAGGACCGCGCCGAGAAGGAAGTCCGTGAGTTCCAGGACAGCGTGAGCAAGGACTATCCGGACTACAAGTAAGCCGCTTTCGTTTCCCCCGCAGCACAACGCCCGCACCGTGAGGTAGCGGGCGTTGTGCTGTCTGGGCGGGCGATCAGCGTGCCGGCGGATCCGGCACGTAGCGGTTGGGGAAGGCCTGCGGTTCGCGCGGCAGGCGCGACGGCGAATCCACCAGGATGCCGCGCGCGCGCAGGTTGCGGGCGCTGTCGTAGCGCAGCTGCAGCACCTGTGCGGGACTACGGCTGGCACGCTCGAAGTCGGTATCGCGCACCGAGGACTGTTCGCGTGCACCATGGCCGGTGCCCAGCGCTGGCGCCTGCGACTTGTTGGCGTAGCCCTCGATGCGGCTGGCGCTTGCGTCAGCGGCCGCTTCGGCGGCCGGTGCCGGCGCAGGCAGGCCACGGCGCAGGATCGGCTGCGGATACCAGCGGCGCGCCTCCTCGAACACGGCCACGCCGACCACGCCGATGTTGTCCGGGCGGCCGGTGCGGCTGGCATAGCTGCCGCTGGGGCTGCTGAACACGAACTGCGCCACTTCGTCCTGGCTCTTGCGCCAGCCGGTGATGTCGGCGCGCTGGCCGGGGTTGAGCACGTAGCCGGTCTGCGAAGGATCGGCATCTTCGCCGGAGATGGCGTTGATGCCGTCTACCGACAGCACCACCAGCACCCGGCGCGGGCTGTCGTTGTACAGGCGCACGGCGTAGCGATGGCCGCGCTCGCCGGCCACCCAGCGCTGGCCTTCGGGCGGGTAGCTGCGCAGTTCGGTGCCGCGGTCGCGGTCGACCAGGGCCATGCGCACGGGGCCGCCCTCGTACACCGGCGGCGGCACGGGAGCCGGGCGGAAGCCGGCCAGGGGCAGGATCAGCAGCAGGGGCAGCAGGCGTTTCATCGGGCGTCTCCAGCGGGGTTGCGTGAATGAACGCGCCGCAGGCCCTGACGGGGTTGGTGGCGTGCAAGGTAAACTGGCCCCGTTCATCGAAGGTTACCCCACGCAGTCATGACGACCCGAGTCCTTACCGGCATCACCCCCTCCGGCACGCCCCACCTGGGCAACTACGTTGGCGCCATCCGTCCGGCCATCGCGGCCAGCCGTGCGCCGGGGATCGAGAGCTTCTTCTTCCTGGCCGACCTGCACAGCCTGATCAAGTCGCAGGACCCGCAGCGCACCCAGCGCGCGACCCTGGAGATCGCGGCCAGCTGGCTGGCCTGCGGCCTGGACCCGGAACACGTGTGGTTCTACCGCCAGAGCGACATCCGCGAGACCACCGAGCTGATGTGGTTCCTGACCGCCATCGCCAGCAAGGGCATCCTCAACCGCGCGCACGCCTACAAGGCGGCGGTGGACAAGAACCGCGAGGAAGGCGTGGACGAGGACGCAGGCGTCAGCGCCGGCCTGTTCATGTACCCGGTGCTGATGGCCGCCGACATCCTGATCTTCAAGGCCAACCAGGTACCGGTGGGCCGTGACCAGATCCAGCACATCGAGATGGCGCGCGATTTCGCCCAGCGCTTCAACCACGTGTACGGCAAGGAGTATTTCCCGCTGCCGGACGTGGTGATCGACGAGCAGGTGGCGACGCTGGCGGGCCTCGACGGCCGCAAGATGAGCAAGAGCTACCACAACACCATTCCGCTGTTCGTGCCGCGCGAGGAGCTGAAGAAGCTGGTGTTCTCGATCCTGACCGACTCGCGCGCACCGGGCGAGCCGAAGGACACCGAGGGCTCGGCGCTGTTCCAGATGTACCAGGCGTTCGCCACCCCGGAACAGACCGCGGAGTTCGCCAGGGCGTTCGCCGCGGGCATCAGCTGGGGCGATGCCAAGCAGCAGCTGTTCGAGCGCATCGACAGCGAGCTGTCGCCGCTGCGCGAGCGCTACAACGCGCTGATGGCCGAGCCGGAGAAGATCGAAGCATTGCTCAAGCGCCGCGGCCAGCAGCTGCGCGAGCAGCTGGCGGCACCGCTGCTGGACGAGCTGCGCCATGCGGTGGGCCTGCGCGACCTGTCCACTGCGGGCGACATCGCCAGCGAGGATGCCGGCGTGGCCCGCGTGGCACCGCCGCTGTTCAAGCAGTACCGCGAAAAGGATGGCCGCTTCTACTTCAAGCTGACCGCCGGTGACGGCACGCTGCTGATCCAGAGCGAAGGCTTCGATTCGCCGCGCGATGCGGGCCAGCTGATCGCGGTGATCAAGCAGGCCGAGCAGGGTGACCAGCTGCAGAGCGAGCTGTTCAAGCTGGACGCCGAGGTCGATGTCGTGCTGGCTGCCTTGGCCGTGCTGCGCGAAGCGTAAGGGGTAGTGCCGGCCGCTGGCCGGCAACTGCACGTTCCCCAGGTTCTCGGAAATGCCGGCCAGCGGCCGGCACTACCACGGCATTGACCCATGGCATGATGTCCACGCGCCTCCGGCGCGATGACATGGAGTCTGCGATGGCCTGGTTGTCGCTGCTGCTGTTCCTGCCCTGGTTCCTGCTGCTGGGCAGCCTGTACTGGTTGTTCCCGCGCCAGCCGCGTACCGCGCGGCGGCGCCTGTTCGATGGCACCACCCTGGTACTGGCGTTCGCGCTGAGCATCGTGTCGATGCTGTGGGGCTACCGCATCGGTGTGGTGCAGCCCGGCGCCGGCCCGATCTGGCCGCAGGTGCTGGCGGTGCTGTATGCCTACGGGGCGTTCCTGGCGGTGCTGGTGCTGGCCCTGTTGCTGCGGCCGCGGTTCGCATTGCGCTCCGGCTGATCGGTAGTGCTGGCCGCTGGCCGGCACATGCATTCTCCTGGTTATCCCGAGGTTGCCGGCCAGCGGCCGGCACTACCCGACCAAAGCCGCATCGAACCCGGGCCGCCTGCGCGCCTACCATGGGGGTCTGTTCCCGATCCTGCCAGGTGCGTGCCGATGACCGCCGACCCCAGCATCCACACCATCGATACCGGCTTCCAGCGCCCGGATTTCGACGCGGCTTACCTGATCGTTGAAAACGGCCGCGCTGCGTTCGTCGACTGCGGCACCGGCCTGTCGGTACCGGCGATGCTGCAGGCGCTGGCGGATGCCGGCCTGGGCGTGGAGGCAGTGGACTGGCTGCTGCTCACCCACGTGCATCTGGATCACGCGGGCGGTGCAGGCCTGCTGATGCAGCAGTTGCCGAATGCGAAGGCGGTGCTGCACCCGCGCGGCGCGCCGCACATGATCGACCCGACCCGGCTGATCGCTGGCGCCACGGCGGTATACGGCGCCGAAGAGATCGCGCGCAGCTATGGCCGCATCGAGGCGATTCCGGAGCACCGTGTGGTGGTGGCCGAAGACGGCCACCGCATCGACCTGGCCGGCCGCGAGCTGGTGCTGCTGCATACCCCGGGCCACGCGCTGCACCACTACTGCGTGTGGGATGCACGCAGCCGCAGCTGGTTCACCGGCGATACGTTCGGCATCTCCTACCGCGAGCTGGACAGTGCGCAGGGCGCTTTCATCTTCCCGACCTCCTCGCCGGTGCAGTTCGACCCGGAGGCGATGAAGGCTTCGATCCGGCGCATGCTCGATTACGCGCCGCAGGCGATGTACCTGACCCACTATGGGCGCGTGCAGCAGGTTGAAAAGCTGGCCGAAGACCTGTTCGAGCAGATCGATGCGATGGCCGCCATCGGCCGCCAGTGCGACGGGCGACCGGACCGCCACCGCTGCCTGCTGGCCGCGCTGCAGGCGCTGTACCTGGAACGTGCACAGCTGCATGGCTGTGCGCTGGACGATGCCGCGGTGACTGCAGTGCTGGCGATGGACATCGAACTCAACGCGCAGGGCCTGGCGTGCTGGCTGGACCGCGTATCGCGCTGACCTGGGCGCGCCCTGTCGGCGGGAATCCGGTGTGCCACTGGTAGATCCACGCCATGCGTGGATGACGTGGGCCCATGCTGCGCCGTGATGTCACGACCACGTTACACTCTGGTGACTTCCAAGCTAGCCGTGGTACTGCCGTGAATCCGATGCGCGTGTTGCTGCTGTCGTCCTGCCTGTTCGTCGGTGGCCTGGCCCATGCGGCCAACGACCTGCCCGGCGGCGGCATCGATCCGCAGGCACTGTCGCGCCATGTGCGCGTGCTGGCGTCGGATGAATTCGAGGGCCGCGCGCCGGCCACCGAGGGCGAAGAGCGCACGGTGCAGTACCTGATCGAGCAGTTCCGCAGCTACGGCCTGCAGCCGGGCGGCGTGGACGGCAGCTGGGTGCAGCCGGTGCCGCTGGTGCGCGCGCAGCTGGACGGCGCGGCCAAGGCCAGCCTGTCGCTGAAGCAGGGCAAGCGCGCGCTGGCCAACGGCGTGGACGTGACCCTGCAGAGCCTGCAGCCGCGCAAGCGCGTGCAGATCAAGGATGCGCCGCTGGTGTTCGTCGGCTACGGCATCGACGCGCCGGAGCGTCAGTGGAACGACTACAAGGACGTGGACCTGCACGGCAAGATCGCCGTCGTGCTGATCAACGACGCCGATTTCGAAGCCGATGCGCCGGGCGCGTTCGACGGCAAGGCGGTGACCTACTACGGCCGCTGGACCTACAAGTTCGAGGAAGCCGCACGCCGTGGCGCCGAGGGCGTGCTGATCGTGCACGAGACCGCACCGGCCGCCTATGGCTGGGCCACGGTGAAGAGCTCGGGCACCTCGCCGCTGTTCGACATCGAGCGCAGCCAGGCCGAGGCGATGGCGCAGCACACGCCGCTGCGTGGCTGGATGCAGCGCGAACTGGCCGAGGCGATCTTCGCCGACGCCGGCCTCGACTTCGATGCCGAGAAGCGCAAGGCGATGCGCGCCGACTTCCGCCCGGTGGCGCTGGACAACGCGAAGCTGAGCGTTGATTTCGCGCTCAAGCGCGAGCAGGTGGTGACCCGCAACGTGGTGGCCAAGCTGCCCGGTGGTGAACACGCCGACGAGGCCGTGATCTTCTCCGCGCACTGGGATGCCTTTGGTATCGGCCAGCCGGACGCCAAGGGTGACCGCATCCGCCGCGGTGCGATCGACAACGCCACCGGTGTGGCCACCGTGCTGGAACTGGGCCGCGTGTTCGCCGCCGGCCCGCAGCCGCAGCGCACGCTGTACTTCGTGGCCCTGACCGCCGAAGAGAAGGGCCTGCTGGGTGCCAGCTACTACGCCGCGCACCCGCTGGCGCCGCTGGACAAGACCGCTGCAGTGCTGAACATCGAGATGTTCAGCCCGGATGGCGCGACCCGTGACATCGCCTCGTGGGGCAAGGGCCGGGTCTCGCTGGAGGGTGACCTGGAGCGCGTGGCCAAGGCCCGCGGCCGCAGCTACAGCCCGGACCCGAACCTGGAAGCCGGCTTCTTCTACCGTGCCGACCACTTCGCCTTCGCCCGCCTGGGCGTGCCGGCGATCACCATCGGCCCGGGGCTGGACAAGCTGGACGGCGGCGTTGAAGCCGGCCGCGCGCTGCGCGAGAAGTACTTCGCTGACTGCTACCACCAGGCCTGCGATGCCTGGACCCCGAGCTGGGACCCGAGCGGCCACGCCGCCGACACCCTGCTGGTCTACGACCTGGGCGCCGAGCTGGCCAACAGCCGCCGCTGGCCGACGTGGGAAAAGGAATCGGAGTTCCGCGGCGCGCGCGACAAGAGC
>NZ_JAOCFV010000083.1:0-16115 GCF_029842145.1 Stenotrophomonas sp. GD03794 | reverse complement strand
ACAACGCCGGCCGGTCGGGGGACCTGCCGGCGTTGTTGTATCGATGGAACAGCCGTGAACGCGGGCAGCGTCAATCCGGCGCACCCCCAGGCCCTGCAACTTGGCCGAAAGCCCGTGAAGATGGCCATCGGATTGATCCAGCAGGACTTTTGTGCGGACAGGCATGCCCAGAACGGGTCACCACGCATCTTCACATCAGAGAAGTGCGTCCGAAGGCTCAAAATGAGATAGGGCGCACACTTTAAAGCGGTGCTATGCTCCGCGGCTCACCAGGGGACGCTGGCGGCGGGTGCAGGGAATGACCGGCAGGGGTGCGGCCGAGAACAGTGATGTGACGTCAGGTATCGCCCGGGTGGCGATGGCCGAGATCGTGCACGCGCTGCTGTCCGCTGCCGAGGTCGCATTGTTCGCCAGATATGCCCGTCCATGCAAGCTTCATGCCGGACAGTGGTTGTTCCAGCGTGGCCATCGCGGCGAACGGATGTACGTGATCCTCGAAGGCCAGATCGAACTGGACTTCGGCGAAGACCTGGTGATCAAGACCCTCGGCCAGCATGAGTTCTTCGGTGAGCTTGGCCTGCTGGTCGGCGACCACCTGCGCAGCGCCAGTGCCCGCGCGCTGGCCGACTGCGAAGTACTGGAGCTGGGCCCGGCCGACTTCCATCGCCTGGTCGAATCCGATCCTGGCCTGGTCGCCTACTTCCTGCGCCGCACGATCATGCGCGTGCTGACCAACGAGCAGGCGCTGATCAGCCAGCTGCGCCGGCGCAACCATGATCTGGAAACCGCGCTGGACAACCTGTACATCACCACCCATCAGCTGACCCACACCCGCGAGCTGGTGCGCACCGATGAGCTGACCGGGCTGCACAACCGCCGCGGCCTTACGCTGTACCTGCAGGAATGCCGTGCCGACGGCGACGGGTTGCCGCAGGCACTGCTGCTGATCGACTGCGACCGCTTCAAGCAGATCAACGACCGCCATGGCCACCAGGCCGGCGACCGTGTACTGCAGAGCATGGGCAACATCCTGCGCTCGATGGCCGGTGAGCAGGACCTGGCCTGCCGCCTTGGTGGCGATGAGTTCTGCCTGATCCTGCGCCGTGGCAACCACGAGATCGTGCAGCACGCGGCCGAGTTCATCCTCAGCGCGGTGCATGGCCTGCTCGAGCGCAGCCACGGTACGCCGCATGTCAGCCTGGTCAGCATCGGTGCCAGCCTGCTGGCGCCGGAGGCCGGCTGGAGCGAGTGGTACGCCAGCGCGGACCGCGCGCTGTACCAGGCCAAGCGCGATGGTGGCAACTGCCTGCGCTGGGTGGATGCAGCGGATACACCTTGATCGGGAGAGTCAGGCGATGAATGGCGACAACGGAACGTCGACGCCGCACAACCAGCAACTGCGCGCGCTGTTGTTCACGGATCTGTGCGACTCCCTGCTGCTGGTTGAACGTATTGGCGATGTCGCCGCCGCCGAACTGTTCCAGGGACACGACCGGCTGGTATTGGCGCTGCAGCAGCGCTGGAACGGCCAGTTGATCGACCGTTCCGATGGATTGTTCATGCTGTTCGAGCGCCCGATTGATGCGCTCGGATTCGCGCTGGATTACCAGCGTGGGCTGCAGCCGCTGGGGCAGTCGCGTGATCTCCGGTTGCAGGCGCGGGCCGGGTTGCACGTGGGTGAGGTGATTCTGTGGAACAACAGCGCTGAGTCCGTTGCGCTGGGGTCCAAGGCCGTAGAGGTGGAAGGTCTGGCGAAGCCGATGGCGGCGCGCCTCATGCAGCTGGCACGACCGGGCCAACTGCTGTTGTCGGCAGCGGCCGAATCGCTGGTCCGGCGTGCAGCCTCCCAGCTTGGCGAGCCGGCCGACCGGTTGTACTGGAAGTCATTCGGCCGCTGGCGCTTCCGTGGTGTGGCGCAGCCGATGGAGGTGATCGGCGTCTCGGCGGTCGGCAAGGCAGCGCTGCGACGGCCGCGTGCGAGTGACAAGGCCAGGCCGGATGTCCCGTTCTGGCGTCGCCCGATGGCGATGGCGGCGCAGGTAACGCTGGTGGCAGCCTGCGCAATGGGCTTGTGGTTGCTGACTCGTCCACAACCGGCCATCGCCTTTGCCGAACGCGACTGGGTGGTGATCGCGGAGCCGCGCAACCTGACTGGCGATCCTCTGCTGAGCGAGTCGATCAACCAGGCGTTCCGCATCAGCCTGGAGCAGTCGCGGTATGTGAACGTGCTGAGTGACCTGAAGGTGCGCGACACCATGCAGCGCATGCTGATCAATCCTGGGGCCGGGCTGGACCGGGGGGTTGCCAGCGAGGTGGCCCAGCGTGATGGTGCACGCGCGGTGCTGGCGCCTTCGGTCCTGGAGGTGCATGGCCGCCTGCGGGTGGCGGTCGATGTGATCGATCCGTCGACCGCAGCCACCGTCTACACCGTGCATGTCGATGGCAAAGGCCTGGACTCGCTTCTGGCATCCACCGATGAAGTGGTGGGGCGTCTGCGCGAGCGTCTTGGCGAAGGCGGTATGGAGATTGATCGACATTCGGTGAATCTGCCGCAGGTGGCGACGTCCAGCCTGGACGCGCTGCGTGCTTACGCCGCAGGCATCAGGGCGCTGGACCGGCGCCAGACCGATGAGGCGCTGGGCTTTCTCGCGCAGGCGGTGAAGGTCGACCCGGAATTTGCGATGGCCCATGTGGCAATCATGCGCATCCACTGGATGCGTGGTGAAAGCCGCATGGCACTGGATGCCCATGCGCGTGCGCAGGCATTGCGGGCGCGACTGACGCCGCGCGATGCACTGTACCTGGACGGATGGGCAGGGCAGGCCAGCGATCTGCCGGAGGCTGACATCGCCCGACGCTGGAAGCTGTTGACCGACCTGTATCCCGACTACCACGGTGGGTATGTCAATCGGGCGCTGGCGTTGTCCGGAATGGGGCGCTACGCCGAAGCGGTGACCGTGGTGCAGCCGGCGCGGGTTCCGCAGGCGTGGGCCCGCAGCCACACGCTGGATTTCTCAGGACGGTTGAAGCTGGCTGCGGGCAACACCAACGGTGCGGTTGCGGATTTCCGCATGGCCGGTGATGTCGGAGGCTGGAGAACCAGCGCCAACCTGGCTACGGCGATGGCCGTACTTGGAGACTGGAGCGCTGCACGTGCCCAGTTGGTGGGCGTGTCGGCCGATGATTTCGGCGCCCGCATGCAGCAGGCAGCGGTGCTGGTCGATCTCGGTGAGCTGGACAAGGCCGAAGAGGTTGCCCGATCACTGCAGGCGCAGTGCAATGAGCCGGCCCTTTGCCGGCTGGCGTCGGCCTGGCGCGCCAGCATTGCCGGCATGGCAGGAGAGCGGTCGGATCCCGCAGCGAGCCGCAAGCAGATTGGAGAGGCGTTGGCCGACCTGCGCCAGCAGCCCAGCGGCAATCTGCACACCCGGCAGTTCATGGTTCTGGGCCTGATTCGCCTGGCTCAGCGCGAAGGCGTGGACGTGACGCCCCAGTTGCGCTTGGCGCGTCGCGCGATCGACCTCAGGAGCGACCCACGCTCGCGCCAGTTGCTGGACATCATCGAAGCCACCCGCGAGTTGCATGCCGGGCAGGCGGTCGCGGCCGTCGAGCGCCTGCTGCCGTGGGCCGACGGCACGGAGTTGTACCAGTTGCACGTGGCGCTGCGCGATGCAAGGCATGCCTCGGGAGATTCCGCGGCGGCCGCGGCAGAAGCACGCTGGCTGGCCGCGCATCGCGGTCGTGCCTATGCCGAGGATTCCGGCAATTACATCCTGCAGGCGCTCAATGTCCGTGACAGCCGCGCACCGCTGGGCGCGGACTGACAGCGCAGCATCAGCTGTCGGCGCCGGCTTCGAAGAAGTGCGGCAGGACGAAGGCGCCGCAGGACTGCAGGTGCTGGTTCAGGGCCTCGGCAGTAGCGGCAAAGGCTTCCTTGCTGGCCAGCGCGTCCACTGGAGCGCACATCGAGCCATCGGCATTGGGAGCAATGCCCAGACCCTGCAGCGCAAGGCTGGGAGAAGCGGCGAAGGCACTGCGGAAGCCGTCATCGCTCTGCAGCAGCGACAGTACCTGGGCGGCTTGTGCAGCCGTAAGCAGGGTCTTGTCGGAAGTACTCATGGTGATCGCGCTGGCCGTTGCAGGTAGGGTTCTCTTGTTTCGGCCTGTTGCAGGGAAAGTTTAGCCTCCGCGCGCCCTGGGGCGATGCATGGCATCCTGCGCGTCCCGCTCCACACCGATGCCTCCATGCAGATCAGACGTTGCTCCATCGTGATGTTCGAGCCCCGTGTGGAAGTGGCGCTGGACCTTGACCTGCTGCTCAAGGGAGAGGCCGGCCTGGGCACCACGATGCAGTGGTACGCGCTGGCCGCGCACCTTGATGCGCCGCTCAGGGTGGAGGCTGGCGACGTGGAGCTGTTGGGCCGTATCGTGCCCGACGCCTGGGTCGACGCGGCGCACAGCAACATTGGCGAAGCCGATCTCGACCGGTTGCTGCACAGTGGTCTGCTGATCAGTGACGGCGCAGCCTACGCTGGGCACCGCCAGCGAGACCAGCGTGTACGCGATGCCAGCTGGTGGCCGCTGTCGGCGCTGGCCCATCGGCTGGGGCGCTGGAGCGGCATCGACAGCGCGCAGCAGATGCGCGAAGAGAAGCTTGTCACGGCGCAGGACCTGCGACGTAGATTCGGCCCTCCACCACCAGCCGTGATGCCCCCCGCCACCGAGCCGCTGGCACTGCCCCTGCCAGAAGACGAGCCGCGTGATCTGCTCCTTGCGAGGCGCGCGACCTGCCGCAACTTCGATACCGCACGATCATTGCCGTTGCGCATGCTCGCCCAGGTGTTCAAGCGGACGGTGAAGGCGCACGCCGTGGTGGAGCCCGGCGAAGACATGGCCTTTCTGAAGAAGCATGTTCCTTCCGGTGGAGGCCTGCATCCGCTGGAAACCTATGTCATCGCCGTGGACGTCGATGGCCTTGCCGCAGGTGTCTATCACTATCACGCGCTGGAACACACCTTGCGGCCGCTGCCGGTGGATGGCACCGGTCTTCGCGGCAGCGTGCTGACGCTGCTGGCTGGACAGGACTGGTTCGCGGCTGCGCCACTGCACATCATCCAGGTTGCGCGGTTCCCGCGAAGCTTCTGGAAGTATCGCAACCATCCCAAGGCCTATCGGGCAGTGCTGCTGGATGCAGGCCACCTGTCACAGCAGTGGATGTTGTCTGCCACCGAACTTGGGCTGGCGGCCTACGTCACCGCTGCCATCAATGAAGTGGATATCGAAGCCCTGCTGGGCCTGGATGGCATCGACGCCAGTCCGGTAATGATGTGTGGATTGGGGTGGCGGGCAGCGGACCAGACCACCAGCGAGTTTGATCCACTGCAGCGGGTCTGGCCGGGTTGAGGCGTGGCGCGCCGTTGCCAGCGCGCCACTGCCACTTCATCAGGCCGCTTCGAAGTCCACCAGCACCGCACCGTCACCCACCTGGTCGCCGGCCTTGGCGCGGTAGCCCTTCACCGTGCCGTCTGCCGGTGCCTGCAGGGTGTGCTCCATCTTCATTGCTTCCAGCACCACCAGCGGCGTACCGCGCTTGACCTCGGTGCCGGCCGCGACCAGCGTCGCGACGATCTTGCCCGGCATCGGCGCCAGCAGGCTGCCCGCGTCGGCCACGGCGTGGTCCGATTCGCCCACCGGATCGTGCAGGGTGAAACGGTGCTGGCCATCGGCACCGAACAGATACAGCTGGTCGCCTTCGCGCAGCAGCTGCGGTGACCAGCGGCGCTCGCCCAGCTGCACGGTCAGGTGCTGCGCATCGGCCGTGCCAAGCACCTGCACCGGCGCGGCGTCATCGCGCTGCACGCGCCAACCATCGGCCTGCGCCCACACCTTCAGTGTGTGCTTGCGTTCGCCCTGCTGCAGCGGCAGCACGCGCGGTGCCGATGCGCCAAGGCGCCAGCCGTCCTGGGCCTGCCACGGCGAATGCGGATCGCGCGCGTCGGTGCTGGCGCCGCCCGTGCTTGCAACCGCAGCCACCGCAGCCAGCTGCCACAGGGCATCATCTGTGTCGCCCACTGCATTCAACGCGACCTGCTCGCGCTCGATCAGCGCGGTATCCAGCTTGGCGTGCGCGAACGAATCGGTGTTCACCAGCCGGCGCAGGAAGCCGGCATTGGTGGTCACGCCCACCACCTGGCAGTCGGCCAGGGCCTGGCTCATGCGGCGCAGTGCGGCGTCGCGGTCCACGTCCCAGACGATCAGCTTGGCAATCATCGGATCGTAGTACGGCGTGATGTTGTCGCCTTCTTCGACGCCGGTATCCACGCGCACATGGGCCGACGGCGTCGGCAGGCGCAGGCGGCGCAGGGTGCCGGTGGAGGGCAGGAAGCCCCGATCGGCATCTTCGGCATACAGGCGCGCTTCGATGGCGTGGCCGTGGATCGCCAGCTGTTCCTGGCGCAGCGGCAGCGGCTGGCCCGAGGCCACGCGCAGCTGCCACTCCACCAGGTCGGTGCCGGTGATGTACTCGGTCACCGGGTGCTCGACCTGCAGGCGGGTGTTCATTTCCATGAAGTAGAAATCGCCGTCCGGGCCGGCGATGAACTCCACCGTGCCGGCACCGACGTAGCCCACCGCGCGCGCGGCATCGACTGCCGCCTTGCCCATTGCAGCACGACGTTCTGCGCTCATGCCCGGCGCCGGCGCTTCTTCCAGCACCTTCTGGTGGCGGCGCTGCACCGAGCAGTCGCGCTCGAACAGGTACACCGCCTCACCGTGGCTGTCGCCGAACACCTGGATCTCGATGTGGCGCGGGCGCTCGACATACTTCTCGACCAGCACGTGGTCGTTGCCGAACGCCGAGGCCGCTTCGCGCTGGCAGCTGGCCAGCGCATCGACGAAGTCCTCGCTGCGTTCGACCTTGCGCATGCCCTTGCCACCGCCGCCGGCGCTGGCCTTGATCAGCACCGGGTAGCCGATGCCGTCGGCCTGCGCGCGCAGGAAGTCCGGCGCCTGCTGGTCGCCGTGGTAGCCCGGGGTCAGCGGTACACCGGCCTTGGCCATCAGCGCCTTGGCCGCGCTCTTGTCGCCCATCGCGCGGATGGCGCTGGCCGGCGGGCCGATGAAGGTGATGCCGGCCGCCGCGCAGGCATCGGCGAAGTCGGCATTCTCGGACAGGAAGCCGTAACCGGGGTGGATCGCCTGCGCGCCGGTCAGGCGTGCGGCGTCGAGCAGGGCATCGCTGCGCAGGTAGCTCTCACGCGCGGAGGCCGGGCCGATGTGGATGGCTTCGTCGGCCAGGCGCACGTGGCGCGCGTTGCGGTCGGCATCGGAATACACCGCCACGGTGGCGATGCCGAGGCGGCGGCAGGTGGCGATGACGCGGCAGGCGATCTCGCCGCGGTTGGCGATCAGGACTTTGGTGAACATGGCAACAGGCTCGGTCATGGCACGGGTTACATGCGGAACACGCCGAAGCGCGTCTGCTGCGGGGCGGCGTTGAGGCTGGCCGACAGCGCCAGGGCCAGCACCCGGCGGGTGTCGGCCGGATCGATCACGCCGTCATCCCACAGGCGCGCGCTGGCGTAGTACGGATGGCCCTGCTGCTCGAACTGCTCGCGGATCGGCGCCTTGAACGCATCCTCTTCCGCTGCCGGCCACTGGCCGCCCTTGGCTTCGATGCCATCGCGCTTGACCGTGGCCAGCACGCTGGCGGCCTGCTCGCCGCCCATCACGCCGATGCGTGCGTTCGGCCACATCCACAGGAAGTTCGGCGAGTACGCACGGCCGCACATGCCGTAGTTGCCGGCACCGAACGAGCCACCGATGACCACGGTGAACTTCGGCACCTTGGCGCAGGCCACCGCCATCACCAGCTTGGCCCCGTCCTTGGCGATGCCGCCCTGTTCGTACTTGCGGCCGACCATGAAGCCGGTGATGTTCTGCAGGAACACCAGCGGGATGCTGCGCTGGGTGCACAGTTCGATGAAGTGCGCGCCCTTCAGTGCCGACTCGGAGAACAGGATGCCGTTGTTGGCGATGATGCCGATCGGGTAGCCGTTCAGATGGGCGAAGCCGGTCACCAGCGTTGCGCCGTAGCGCGGCTTGAATTCATCGAAACGCGAGCCATCGACCAGCCGCGCGATGACCTCGCGCACGTCGTAGGGCTTGCGCGTGTCGGCCGGGATCACGCCATACAGGTCGTGTGCGGGCAGCAGTGGCTCTTCGCTGGCCTGCATCGCCATCGCCGGTTCCGGCTTGCGCCAGTTCAGCTGCGCGATGATCGCGCGCACCCGTGCCAACGCCTGCAGATCGTTGTCGGCCATGTGGTCGGCCACGCCGGAAATGCGCGTGTGCACATCGGCGCCGCCGAGTTCCTCGGCCGTCACCACTTCACCGGTGGCCGCCTTCACCAGCGGCGGGCCACCGAGGAAGATCGTGCCCTGCTCGCGCACGATCACGGTCTCGTCGCTCATCGCCGGCACATAGGCGCCACCGGCGGTGCAGCTGCCCATCACGCAGGCGATCTGCGGAATGCCCTGCGCCGACATGTTGGCCTGGTTGTAGAAGATGCGGCCGAAATGGTCGCGGTCGGGGAAGACTTCGTCCTGCAGCGGCAGGAACGCGCCACCGGAATCGACCAGGTAGATGCACGGCAGGTGGTTCTGCTCGGCGATCTCCTGCGCGCGCAGGTGCTTCTTCACCGTCATCGGGTAGTAGGTGCCGCCCTTCACCGTGGCGTCGTTGGCCACGATCACGCATTCCACGCCGCTGACGCGGCCGATGCCGGCCACCACGCCCGCGGCGGGCACGGCGTCTTCGTACATGCCGTGCGCGGCCAGCGGCGCGATTTCCAGGAAGGCGCTGCCGGGATCGAGCAGGGCGTCGATGCGGTCGCGCACCAGCAGCTTGCCGCGTGCGGTGTGCTTGGCGCGCGCGGCTTCGCTGCCGCCCAGCGCGGTGCGGGCGAGGGTGGCATGCAGGTCGTCGACCACGGCCTGCATGGCGGCACGGTTGCTTTCAAACGTTTCGCTGCCCGGTTGCAGCTGGCTGTTCAGGACGGTCATCGCGTTGGCCTTACAGGGTGCGCTGGAACAGTTCGCGGCCGATCAGCATGCGGCGGATCTCCGAGGTGCCGGCGCCGATTTCATACAGCTTGGCGTCGCGCCACAAGCGGCCGGTCGGATACTCGTTGATGTAGCCGTTGCCGCCCAGGATCTGGATCGCCTGGCCGGTCAGCCAGGTGGCCTTCTCGGCGGCGTACAGAATGGCACCGGCGGCATCCTGGCGGGTGGTGCGGCCCTGGTCGCAGGCGCGCGCGACGGCATAGACGTAGGCGCGGCACGCGCCCAGGCCCACGTACATGTCGGCGATCTTGGCCTGGATCAGCTGGAAGCTGCCGATCGGTTCGCCGAACTGGTGGCGCTCGTGCACATAGGGCATGACCACGTCCATGGCCGCGGCCATCAGGCCCAGCGGGCCACCGGACAGCACCACGCGCTCGTAATCCAGGCCGGACATCAACACGCGCACGCCACCACCGACCTGGCCCAGCACGTTTTCTTCGGGAATCTCGCAGTCCTGGAACACCAGCTCGCAGGTGGGCGAAGAGCGCATGCCCAGCTTGTCCAGCTTCTGCGCGGTGGAGAAGCCCTTCATGCCCTTCTCGACCAGGAACGCGGTGATGCCCTTGGCACCGGCCTCCATGTCGGTCTTGGCATAGACCACCAGCACGTCGGCGTCCGGGCCATTGGTGATCCACATCTTGTTGCCGTTGAGCACGTAGCGGTCGCCGCGCTTGTCGGCGCGCAGCTTCATCGACACCACGTCCGAACCGGCACCTGGTTCGCTCATCGCCAGCGCGCCGACCAGGCTGCCGTTGCACAGGCCGGGCAGGAAGCGCTGCTTCTGTTCTTCGTTGCCGTTCTTGCGCAGCTGGTTCACGCACAGGTTGGAGTGTGCGCCATAGGACAGGCCGATGCCGCCGGAGGCACGCGAGATCTCTTCCATCGCCACCACGTGGGCCAGGTAGCCCATGCCGGTACCACCGTATTCTTCTTCCACGGTGAGGCCGAGCAGGCCCTGCTCGCCCAGCTTCGGCCACAGGGGCAGCGGGAACTGGTTGCTGGCATCGGCCTCGGCGGCCAGCGGCGCGACCTCAGCGGCGGCAAAATGGGCCACGCTCTGGCGCAGCAGGTCGATGTCTTCGCCAAGATCGAAGTTCAGGGATGGCACGTGCATTGTGGTGGCTCCACGGCGGGATGGCAGGAAATGGACGCACCCGGCGGGGGAGCGGGCGGCGGTCTGCAGGACCGCGACCCGCACGGGCGATGGCCCCAGCGTAGCGGGGTTCGGGTAAGAAGTGAATACGAATTCAAAAATTGAAACTAGAATCAGAACATGGCCTATAAACGCTCTGCATTGATGGAAGAACGCCTGGCGGGCGCCCGTGAACGGATCCTGCTGGCCACCCGCGAGCTGGTCGCTACCGGCGGCTGGCGCAACGCCCCGGTGACCGCCGTGGCAACCCAGGCGGGGGTATCCACCGGCCTGATCTATCGCCATTTCCCGTCCAAGGCCGAGCTGTTCGTGGAGGTGCTCAACGCCGCGGTGGCCCACGAGGTCGCGATCATGGAACGCATCGCCAGCGGCCCGGAGGTGGCCAGCGAGCGCCTGCGGCTGGCGATCACCGCCTTCGTCCGCCGCGCCCTGGCCGGGCCGGGGCTGGCGCACGCCTTCATCGTCGAACCGGTCGATCCGGACGTGGAAGCTGAGCGCATGCGCGGCCGTCGTGCCTTTGGTGATGTCTTCCTGCGCCTGGTGGAAGAGGGCGTGGCCGCCGGTGAGCTGCCGGCGCAGGACGCGCACGCCACGGCCGCGTGCCTGGTCGGCGCCTTCACCGAAGCAATGGTCGGCCCGACCGCGCCCAGCCGCGAAGCGCACCGCGACGAAGGCGCGCTGGTGGATGCGATCTGCAGCTTCTGCCTGCGCGCGATCGGCGCCCGGTAATCCGGTAGCGCCGGCCGCTGGCCGGCTTCTGCACGATCCATCCGGCGGGATGGCGATGCCGGCCAGCGGCCGGCTCTACCGGGTAGGCATGTTGCGCCGCACCAGCAGTGACGCCTGTTGTCGCACGCAAAGCGCGTTCTATACTCGGTCCATCACGCAGTCGCTCAGCCGTGGTCCAACGACTATCAGCCAGGGGTAACGAAGAGTGCGGAATTACGATCTGGAGTTCCTGAAACGCTTCTCCATGGTGATCGCGCTGCTGGCGACCATCACCCTCGGCCTCATCCTCCTAGCCGCCTACATCCACACCCGGATTCCGCCCGAGGTGTCGCCGACCGCGGCCAAGCGCACCGAACAGCGCATCTCGCCCACCGGCGCGGTCTATGCCGGCAGCACCGGTGCCGCCGCGCAGGCTGCGGCCAAGGCCGCCGCGCTGGCCAAGGCCGCCTCGCAGGTGGCCTACGGCGGCACCAAGGACGGCAAGGTCATCTTCGACAACCTGTGCACCGCCTGCCACACCACCGGTGTGGGCATGGCGCCGACGCTGGACCATTCGCACTGGGACAAGCGCATCGCACAGGGCAAGGACACCCTCTACAAGCACGCCATCGAGGGCTATACCGGCCCGGATGGCGGCATCATGCCGCCCAAGGGTGGCAACCCGGCCCTGACCGAGGAACAGATCCACGCCACCGTGGACTGGATGCTGGGTAACCTGAAATAACCGGTCGTGCCGGCCGCTGGCCGGCAACCACGCATCGCACGAAGGTCATGAGGTTGCCGGCCCGCGGCCGGCACGACCCAGGCTTTGCCCACCAAGGTCAAAACCCTGCCCGCAGGCGGGGTTTCGCATTTCAGGGTTAGTCTGTGCGCCCTCTTCCAAGGAATCGCCCGTCGATGTGCCGCCGCTCCCTCGCTCTTGCCCTGTCCCTGCTGCTGCCGGCCGGCGCCTTCGCCCAGGCCCAGCCGCAGGCCGCACCGGTCGCGTCGCCCTCCGCTGCACGCAGCAGCGCCACCGTGGTGCTGACCGCCGCGCCGGCCGACTGGCGTGCGCTGGATGGCCAGCGCGTGCGCATCGCCGCACCGCTCACCCTGGCCGGTACCGATGGCCTGGAACGCTTCGGCCAGCTCACCGTGGCCTTCGATGGCCGCCTCTGGCAGCCCACCGAAGTGGCCGCGCCGGGTACTGCCGGCTACGAGCAGGTGATGGCTGACAACCAGCGTCGCCGCCTGCTGCTGGACGATGGCAGTGATGCCCGCGACCCGGCCAGCGTGGCCTACCTGCCGGGCAACCCGGTGCTGCGCACCGGCATGCAGCTGCGCAATGTGGAAGGGGTGGTGCACGTGGACGCGCAGGGCCGTCCGCGCCTGCAGGTCGAAGGTGTGCTGAAGCTGCCGGAACTGAAGCGCCCCGCGGTACCGACGGTGCCGGGCAGCCTGCATGTCGCTGCCTTCAACCTGGAGAACTTCTTCAATGGCGACGGCCAGGGCGGTGGTTTCCCGACCCTGCGCGGCGCGCGCACGCTGGACGAGCACAAGGCGCAGGTGGCCAAGCTGGTGACCACGGTCAACGCGCTGGGTGCCGACGTCGCCGCGCTGATGGAGCTGGAGAACGACGGCTACGGTCCGCAGTCGGCCATCGCCGAACTGGTCGACGCGCTCAACCGCGATCGCGGCGCGCAGGGCGACTGGCGCTTCGTCGACGCCGGCAATGGCCCCGGTGACAACCCGATCCGGGTCGGCATCATCTACCGCAGCACGCGCCTGCAGCCGGTGGGCACGCCGGCCACGCTGACCGGCGGCCCGTTCGTCGAGCACAGCCGCGTGCCGCTGGCGCAGGCCTTCCAGGGCAAGCACGGTGCGCCGTTCGTGGTGGTCGCCAACCATTTCAAGTCGAAGGGCTGCCGCGACGCGGCCGGTGCCGACGCCGACCACAACGACAACCAGGGCTGCTGGAACGCCACCCGGGTGACCTCGGCGCAGCAGCTGCACGCCTGGCTGCAGACCGATCCGACCGGTACCGGTGCCAAGGACGCGGTGCTGTTGGGTGACTTCAACGCCTACGCGATGGAAGACCCGATCCGCACCCTGCATGAGCTGGGCTGGCAGGACGCGTTCAAGGTCGCCAAGGTCGAGCATCCCTACAGCTACGTCTATAACGGCTATACCGGCCGCCTCGACCACGCGCTGCTGAGCCCGGGCATGGCCCAGCGCCTGCGCGGTGCCGCCGAATGGCACAGCAACGCCGACGAGCAGGACGCCAGCGGCTACCAGGGCCGCAACGTGCAGGGCCCGTGGCGCAGCTCCGACCACGATCCGCTGCTGCTGGGTTTCGACAAATAACGCCCAGCGCCGGGGTCGGAGCCCATTCCAACGGAATGGGCTCTGACCCCCACGCGTTCATGGCCCGGCGATGTATCGGGCTCAGAGCCCATTCCGTTGGAATGGGATCCGACCCCGAGGCCGCGCTCACCCCCAGGCGATCAACCCGATCGCCAGCACCGCCAGTGCAAGGCCGGCGCGGTTCCACTTCGTGGTCGCCTCGCCGAAGGCGAACACGCCCACCAGCGCGCCCAGCACCACCACGCCGATGTTCATGCCGGCGAACACGGTGGCCGGGCTGTCCGGCATGGACTGATGCGCGTGCACATAGAAAAGAATGTTGCCGCCGTTGAGCAGGCCCAGCAGCGCGCCCGCACCGAGGTTGCGCCAGGCCAACCGGCTGCGGCCACTGGCGTGCCGCCACAGCTGCAGTGCCAGCATCAGCACGAAGGCCACGCTGAAGCTGGCCAGCACCGCCGCCATTGACGGCGTGCCGGACAGCGCCACCTGCTTGAGCAGCACGTCGACCACCGCGAACCCGGCCCATACGCCCAGCAGCCAGCCCCAGCCGCCGGGTGAGGACGCCACGGCCGGGCCGCGCGGGCGCAGGCTGATCGCCACCATCGCCAGCAGGCCCAGGCCGAGACCGGCCAGCTTCCACGGCGTCGCAGTCTGGCCGAAGAACAGGAACGCGGCGGCCAATGACAGCAGCAGCGACAAGCGCTGTGCCACGTCGCTGCGGACGATGCCAGCCACCGCCACCGCGCGGCCCAGCACCAGGAAGATCGACGGCAGAACCACCGCCAGTGCCAGCAGCGACAGCCACGGCGCATGCGGCGCGCGCAGCGCATCCAGCGGCGGCTGCAGCACCACGGCGGTGAGCGTTGCCGCCACCAGATAGTTCCAGGTGACCATCTGCGAAACATCCAGCTGGCGGCGTCCGGCCACCTTCAACAACACCGAAACCAGCACGCTGCAGATCACGGCCAAGGACAGGTAGAGCATGGGGCGGGCACAGGGCAGGGGCGGGGGACGGTATCATGGTGCCATGCACAAGCCTTCGTTCCCCGTCGCCCCCGGCGAAACCGCCTGCCTCGAACTGGCCGGCCCGGCCGGCCCGCTGGAAGTCGTCGTCGACCTGCCCAAGGCCGATGTGCAGGCGCAGCCGATCGTGGCCATCGTCTGCCATCCGCTGTCCACCGAAGGCGGCACCCTGCACAACAAGGTGGTCACCATGACCGCCACCACCCTGCGCGAGCTGGGCATCACCACAGTGCGCTTCAACTTCCGCAGCGTCGGCGCGTCGGCCGGTGAGTTCGACCACGGCGTGGGCGAGCAGGATGACCTGAAGACCGTCGCCGCCTGGGTGCAGAGCCAGCGCCCCGACGACCATCTGTGGCTGGCCGGTTTCAGCTTCGGCGCGTTCGTTTCATTGAAGGCCTCTGCCGCGCTGCAGCCGGAAGCGCTGATCTCGATCGCACCGCCGGCCGGCCGCTGGGATTTCGATGGCATCGCGCCGCCGGCCCGCTGGCTGGTGATCCAGGGCGAGCAGGATGAGATCGTCGACCCGCAGGCCGTCTACCAGTGGCTGGACACGCTGGACGTCCCGCATGAGCTGGTGCGCATGCCCGAGACCAGCCATTTCTTCCACCGCAAGCTGATCGATCTGCGTGGCGCGCTGACTCACGGCGTGAAGCACTGGCTGGGTGCGGCGGCATGAGTGCAACCGAGCTGACCCCGTCGCAGCGGTACGCGGAAGGGGTTGCCCGTGGCGACTGGCAGAACGACCCGGCCCAGCACGCAGCGCTGGCCGAACTGGACCGCATCCACCTGGGCCTGGTCGACAGCGCCGAAGACGGCTGGCTGGACCGCCTGTCCTCGTTCTGGAAGAAGCCCGAGCCGGTGAAGGGCCTGTACTTCTGGGGCGGCGTCGGCCGTGGCAAGACCTTCCTGGTCGACCTGTTCTACGACGGCCTGCCGATCAAGCAGAAGTACCGCACGCATTTCCACCGCTTCATGCGCAGCGTCCACGAGCGCCTGCGCGAGCACCAGGGGCAGAGCGACCCGCTGGCGAAGATCGCCCAGGAATGGCGCAGCAACCTGCGGGTGCTGGTGCTGGACGAATTCTTCGTCACCGACATCGGCGATGCGATGCTGCTGGCACGGCTGCTGGAGCGCCTGTTCGCCGAAGGCGTGACCCTGGTCACCACCTCCAACACGGCGGTGGAGAACCTGTACCTCAATGGCCTGCAGCGTGAGAGCTTCCTGCCGGCCATCGGCCTGCTGCAGCGCTTCTGCGTCGAGCTGTACGCCGAGGGTACCGAGGACTACCGGATGCGCGCGCTGACCCGCTCGCCGGTGTACCGCGCGCCGTTGGCCGCCGACAGTGATGAGTGGCTGGCCACGCGCTGGAACGAACTGAGCGGCGGCCAGCCGGCCAAGCCCGGCAACATCGAGATCGAAGGCCGCAAGATCCCAGTGCGCGGCCGTGGCAAGAGCATCGCCTGGTTCGATTTCGCCGCGTTGTGCGAGGGCCCGCGTGGCCCGTCGGACTACATCGAGATCGCGCACGAGTTCAACACCGTGCTGCTGGGCGGCATTCCCGCCTTCGATCGTTTGAACGAAGATGCCGCGCGCCGCTTCGTCAACCTGATCGACGAACTGTACGACCGCCACGTCAACCTGGTCTGCACCGCCAGCACCTCGCCGATCGAGCTGTACACCGGCCAGCGCCTGCAGGGCGCGTTCGAGCGCACCGCCTCGCGCCTGATCGAGATGCAGAGCGCCGA